>JADGQM010000279.1 GCA_017881795.1 Syntrophobacteraceae bacterium | reverse complement strand
GGCCCAAGGTGTGTGAAAACTCCTGAAGCGACGAAGTAACACCCGATGGTCGCCGCCTTCTCGGAATACCACTCGGGAGCCGAGCCCGCCACGGGGAGATCGCTGATGTCGCAGCCGAGCGTGTTTGCCAGAGCCGAAAGCAGAACCAGAATGCGCACATTATCCACACAGCTTCCCACATGAAGAACCGGCGGGATGCCGAGTGCGCCGCAGACTTCCTTCAACCCCGGACCGGCTTTGTCCAGGGCCTCGAGCGTCTTGAAGCCGGCGCGGGCAAGGGCCACGGATACGCATCCGGTGTCCACCACCAGGATGTCGTTGGCAATGAGCTCAGCGGTCAGGTTTACGTGGCCGAAATCCTGCTTGATGCGAGGATTATTGCAGCCTACCACACCGACTGCACCCCGAATTTTGCCCGCCTTGATCGCATCAATGAGGGGCCCGGCAGACCCGCCAAGGGCGGCCACCACTGCCTCGACACTGATGCCGGAGATCACCTCCTGGGGTCCCACCGGAATGAAGACCCGCTTGTTGTCCCGGTTGGAGAAATTGTCGATCGCCATCTTCACCAAAACTTCGGCTTCTTCATAAGCATTCTCCGGGGTGAACTCATGGTGCTCCATGCCCGGGAACTTGGCCTTGTCGGAGGTCGATATCATCTTCGTGTGGTAACAGGCAGCGACATCGCTGATGGCGGGCATGATGCACTGGTAGTCCACAATCATCATCTCGACCGCCCCAGTAACGAGCACGAGCTCGGTGGACAGGTGATTCCCGGCCATGGGCACGCCGTGACGCATCACGAGCTCGTTCCCAGTGCAGCACACCCCCGCCAGATTGATGCCTTTGGCTCCTTTCTGCTCCGCCAGTTTGATCATCTCGGGATGTTGGCATGCCGCAACCACAGTCTCTGAAACCACCGGGTTGTGGCCGTGCACAATGATATTCACCTGATCCGGTTTCAATACACCCATGTTGACCATGCTCTTTGCCGGCTGGGGGGTGCCGAAAAGGATGTCGCTCACTTCGGTGGCGATCATGGAGCCGCCCCACCCATCCGAGAGGGCGTTGCGCAGCCCGTGGAGCAGGATGCTGACCCAGTCGTTATCGACGCCCATGTGCGTGCGGTGCATCATCTCCGAAGTCTCGCGGTCGATGCCGCGCGGCATAATACCGAGCTTTTTCCAGATTTCCTGACGTTGTTTGGGTGCGCGACTGACGAAGGTCAAGCGGCCCTTCTTCGAGCCATAATCGTCGAACATCGCGTCAGCCAATTTTGCCGCAATGGCCAGGTCGCCTTTGCCATCAACCTTAATGCCGTACTCAGCGGCGACCCGCCGGAGCTTTGCCGGGTCTTTGATGGCATAACCGGGGGCCTTGCCTTTGGCCACCTTGCTGAGCACCTCCACCAGGTCGCGGCCGTGATCGGAATGACTGGCAGCCCCGGCAGCAATCATCCGCCCCAAGTTGCGGGCCACCATGATATCGGCAGTGGCGCCGCAGACACCCTTTTGGGGACCCTCCCCGAAAGGATCGATGCGGCATGGCCCCATCATGCAGATGCGGCAGGACAGGCCCATTTCGCAAAACCCACAGTGGGGCTGCTGGGCTTGATAACGGTCCCACACGGTTTCGACCTGATCCCGGGAGGCCTTTTCCAGCAGCAGTTGGGTTTCAGGGACGATACTGTATCGGGAGTAGTCCTTTTGGTAACTCATCACGTATCCTCCTTATCGATAGTGGTCAGCGGAATAGCAACAGCCATCACTCGGCGCCCACCACTACCCACCGATCACGGTCTATGCTCTTGGGGGGTTCATGGCCACAGCCGCGCGTTTGCCCTGCAGCAATAGCTCAAAACCAACGGAAGCGGGGCGCATTGCAGCTTCCATGGCGATCAGCAGACGGGCAGTCACCCGTTCCGTCTCACGACGGAAAGCCGCAGTGGGTTCTTCGAAGGTGAGCGCCCCTACCGCGCAGGTCTCCACGCAGGCGGGAACGAGACCCTGGTCCTGGCGTTCGAGGCAATTGTCGCACTTCACTGCGACCACCTTTCCCGGCGGTGCGGCGAAATCCTGATGATATCGAATGACTCCGAAGGGGCAGGCCATCGCGCATGAGGCGCAGTTGATGCAGAGATCCGGATCGATGAGGACCGTGTTGGCGGACGTGTCCCGCCTGATGGCGCCGGCCAGGCAGGCCAGCATGCAAGGCGCTGGATCGCAGTGCCGGCAGCGGTTGGGGAACCCCTCACCGGCAGGACCCGCCCCAAGATGGATCCGGGGCTGAGGTCGCGGTTCCTCGATGGTGGCGAGGAAAAGAGTCTTTGCTCGCGAGTGCGCGGTGGCGCATGCGGGCATGCACTGCATGCAGCCTACACAGCGCTCGGGATGCACTAACACCGTTTTCATCATGGCACCTCCATTTATGAAAGAAGTCAGAAGTCAGAAGTCAGAATAAGGGCTTGCTTTCTTGCCTCTGTTCTCTCTCCTGATTTCCGTTTCCATCAATAGACTCATATTCGTCGCCCAGCGACAGGAAGCCTTTTCGACGCGCCTCTGTCTCCTTCAAACTGATCACTGGCCACTGCCCACTATTTACTATTCACCATTCACCATTCACTTTTCACTACCCTCCGCATGGGTGCGAGGCTGGCATAGTTGAATCCCGGCTCAAGAAGCCGCTCCCGATCCTTGTCCACAGGGATGCGGCCAGCGATGGCGTTCATGAGGACTCCTCCCTGTTCCATGTGACCGACCAGGGCTGCCCCCACGAGAAAGTCCTCCCGGAACACCAGCTTGCGGTAAGTCCGTCGTCTGAGGTCCCGAGCAGCCAGCACTTCGTACTCCGGGCTCGCCGGAGGATTGACCAGTCCCGCGGTAAGAACGTCGATGTCAAATATGCGAATCACATTGCGGCTGAGGCTGCCCCGATAAACGACTGACCGCCCGGCCATGTTCATGCCGGCAATCCGGCCCATCTCCACGGCAACCGGCCAAATCGCATTCACCCAGCGTTCGCCTCGGGCACTGTCAAAATGCTCGGCTACATCCCCGGCAGCGTACACCCCTTCGGCGCTGGTCTGCAGATGGTCATCGACGACAATGCCGGCATCAACGCGCACCCGATCCTGTCCGAGAAATTTGACCGATGGCCAGACACCCTTTCCCACCACCACCATCTGACAATCGAGGGCCTGCCCAGTGCTCAGTTGAGCGCGGGCGACGCGCCCGAGGCGGTCGCTCTCGATGGCCGTCACCTCGACGCCCACCTGCACCGTGAGGCCGTGTCGTTCCAGTTCGCCCTGAATGATGGCTCCCGCCTCGGCGTCAACCTGCATGGCGAGGGGATGGTTGGAACGGATCAGCATGGTCACCGCCAGGCCTCGCCGGAGGAGCCCGTAGGCCGCTTTGAAACCAACCAGACCGCCGCCCAGAACGAGAGCGTGCCGGGCTCCCTTGATGGCTCCGAGGATCTGGTGGACATCCTCGGCCTTGCGCATGGTGAAGACGCCCCGGGAGTTGGCCCCATCCACCTTCAAGCGTCGGGGATCGGCGCCTGAGGCGATAAGCAGGCGTTCAAAAGGAACTTTCGCGCCGCGATCAGTCTCCACGGTGCGCGCTTCCCAGTCGATGGCGACCGCCTCCTGGCCGGTCAGGGCTTCAGCACGAAGTTGTTCATAATAATCGGAAGGACGCAAGGGGAGCTGCGAGAAATCGGCGGTTGCTGCCAGGACCTGACTGATCATGGGGCGGCTGTAAGGCAGTTGTTGCTCGCGGGCGATGAAGGTGATGGCAGCATCTGGAGCCAGCGAGCGAATGGCTTCCGCTGCGCTAACCCCCGCGATGCCATTGCCAATGATGACATGTCGCAGCATAGCATGCACCTCCTGCTGCTCGGTTAGGGCAAACCAAATCTATATCGATTCAATTTCAAGGGGGGCTGAGAGTCGGGTGATTCTTTTACGAGAGGTGCGGCGCGCTTGCTGAACGGCCCAAGGGATCAGAGGTCGAGGGTTCAATTCCAATCCAATTTCCGTAACCCGACAACGATCATTTATACCCAAAAGAAAAAAAGAAAGCACAGAATTTTTCCACAAGAGCGTTCCAACTCGCCTTAGTCATCATCTCACCTCCCCTCCCGTTATTTCACCATGCGCCTTGACATTCTTGATCGCGGATTCTACATATTAGCCATGTCGAAAGTATGTATCTTATGGTAATGATGGAGGAAGGCCATGGCTTTGGTGAAAAAGACCATTGAACTTGATCAGGAGCAGATCAACCGCATCAGGATCGCTCTTAAAGCGAAGTCGGAGAAAGAGGCCATCAATGCGGTCCTCAAACAATTCGACACGGATGTCCAGTTGGCTGAGGCAACCCTCAGGGATGCAGGACTTTTTGACTTTGAAGAGGTGTAAGGCTTGCAGGAGAAAGTAGTCTTTGACACCAATATCTACATTGGTATTTTCAACCGTGGACTCTACCAACATGAAGTCAATCGCTTCAATAAGGTGGTCTTCCTGGTGCATCCGGTGCTACACGAGCTATGGATGGGGGCAAGGGACAAGGCCGAAATCATGCACCTGGCTCGTTTTGGAAAAACCTTCGCTAAACTGGGTCGTCTCGTGCAACCGGAGCCTTCCAGCCAAATTATGATAGGTCGGGTTTGCCCGGAGCTTCGTTTTTTGGGAAAGCTTGATACAACGAATCCAAGACTCTACAACGACGTCTGTATTGCTCTCCTGGCCCGCCAGATCGGCGCTACGGTCGTTACCATGAATCTCGCTGATTTCACACGCATTCAGGAAGTTGTTGAATTTCACCTCAGAGACGTCACCAATGTCACGTGATCGGCCCAGAGCACCGATCACCACAGCTTCTCAGCCTCACCTTACCTCCGCATCGCTTTGAAGGCATTAATCAGGCCATTGGTCGACGAGTCGTGCGATTGAACCAGCTCGTTGCCCTCTAATTCCGGCAGAATTCTCTTGGCGAGCTGCTTACCGAGCTCCACGCCCCACTGATCGAAACTGAAAATATTCCAGATGACTCCCTGCACGAAAATCTTATGTTCATACATGGCAATGAGGCTGCCCAGGACTCTGGGCGTAAGTTTCTTGAAGAGAATGGAGTTGGTCGGCCTGTTGCCTTCGAAGACCCGGTAAGGGCAAAGCCGCTGAATTTCTTCCTCGGTCTTTCCTTCCTGGCGAAGTTTCGCGATGATTTCCGCTTCGGTCTTGCCGTTCATCAGGGCCTCGGTCTGAGCAAAGAAGTTGGACAGCAAGATGTTGTGATGCTCACCGATGGGGTTGTGACTGATAGCGGGAGCCAGGAAATCTGCGGGGATCAGCCTGGTCCC
Source organism: Syntrophobacteraceae bacterium (assembly GCA_017881795.1). Lineage (GTDB taxonomy): Bacteria > Desulfobacterota > Syntrophobacteria > Syntrophobacterales > Syntrophobacteraceae > JADGQM01. The sequence goes on along the minus strand of JADGQM010000279.1, from coordinate 335 downwards.
CTGGTGGATGAGCTGGTAGAAAGCATGCTGGCCGTTCGTTCCCGGTTCCCCCCAGATGATCGGGCCAGTCTGATAGGTTACCCGCTTGCCGTTGCGATCGACGGACTTCCCGTTGCTCTCCATATTCCCCTGTTGAAAATAAGCCGGAAAGCGGTGCATGTACTGGTCATAGGGAAGGAGGACCTCAGTTTCAGCGCCAAAGAAGTTGTTGTACCAGATGCCGATGAGAGCCAAAATCACCGGGATATTCTTTTCAAAAGGGGCGTTTCTGAAATGGCAGTCCATTTCAAAAGCCCCTTGCAGCAGCTCTTCGAATTTTTCAAATCCTATGAAGC
>JADGQM010000278.1 GCA_017881795.1 Syntrophobacteraceae bacterium | reverse complement strand
AGAGATTATTGTGAAAGCATTCCTTCGTGTTCTTCATGTTCTTCGTGCTCTTCGTGGTGAGTTGTTTGATTAAAGTTCGCCCACAGGGCGCTAAGTTCACAACATTGAGGCTGAGGGGAGTGGGCAACACGGATGAAGCACGGAGGTGCTTCTCAACACCCCCCAAGACTGGCCAACGCTGGTCTGGACTGTCTTACTGACCACCATCAACTTTCCACCATCAACTTTCCACTCTTTTCCAGGTAATGCTTTTGGACCACCTGCAAAGCTTCCGGAGTGTCCACACCGGTTACTTCGTCTTCCGGAGCCAGGACCCATCCGACCGGCAGCCCATCGGTGCTCATCAATTCCACCAAATCGGTTAAAAAGTATTCTTTGATCGTCACCCATTCATCACCCTGCTGTTTTTGCACGACGTGAGGCTGGTGGGCCAAGCGGTCCAGGTAAGTGAGGAGAGTGGAACGCCGTGCCGCATAAACACCGGCGTTACAGAACCTGAGCCCGGCTTTTTGGGCTGGAGAGTAGGTGTGCCAGTATTTCCATTCCACAATCCGAAGAACGCGCTCTCCGTCCATCTCCAGCATCCCGTAATGAGCCCTGTCAGAAGGTTCGAAGGCGAGAATCACAAGCTCCCGTTCATCAAGCATCCGGAGGAGCTTTGCATAGGTTGTCCGACGGATGAGGGGAACATCCCCCATGGTAATGATCACCGCATCCTGGCGCACGGTTTCCAAAAAGCTGCGGGCAGCGAGTAACGCTCCTCCCGTCCCGTTGGTCACGGGTTGCGGAATATGAGCGACGGCAAAATCCTGCGTGGCCATCTCAACGTCCGCAGCACAGTGGTGGACGACGATCCCCACGGGGCCGGGCGGCAAATTAGTCAGAACCTCATGGAGCAGCGGGTGCTCACCGTCATAGGCAGAGGTCCCACGAATGAGGGGCAGGAGGGTCTTGTTGCCCGCATAACCGAGCATCCGGGTCCCCCTCCCTGCGGCAAAGACAATACTAACCGCCTGTGGCGCCGGTGATTCTGTCATGGCAGGTGCAATATCCTCCCTTGCCTGGAAAAATAGTGGTCAGTGGTCAGTTAACAACTGCAACAGGATACTCTGCACAGCTCCGCATAAACGAGTGCCCGAATTCACCTTGTCATACTGGCGAAAGCCGGTATCCAGGCAGTTTCAGTTTGTCTGGATTCCGGTTGTCACCGGAATGACGCGTCGGGATTGTGGTCACTTTATTATGCGGAGCTCCACTCAGTGATGCCTACTATCCAGGTTTCCAACCCCCTGAGCTAACGGCTGACGACCCAACCCGGCATCACCCTGGTGAGCGAGGTCTCTCTGCTTCTGGTGAGAACGGGACACAGCTTTATTGTGTTCTGCGAGCGTTTCCGAAAACTGGTGAGAGCCATCGCGGTTGCTCACAAAGTATAGATAGGAAACTTGTTCCGGATAGAGCACCGCCCTCAGTGATTTTGCTCCGGGGTTACAGATTGGGCCGATGGGCAAGCCCAGGTTCTGGTAAGTATTGTAAGGGCTTGACCGCTGCAGGTGACGCCTCGAAATGGGCCCGGAGAAATCGCTCAAATCATAAACGGCAGTGGGATCACTCTGCAATGGCATCTTCTGTTTCAAACGATTATAGAAAACTCCTGCAATGATCGGACGTTCGAAATCGACCATCGCTTCTTTTTCCACCATCGAGGCCATGATCACGATTTCCCGGAGACCAAGGCCGAGTTCTGCCGTTCTTTGTTCCCAACCTTCGGGAAGATGCCGCCAGAATTGACGGACCATCGTTCTCAGCATGGCGCGCTCACCCTGAGTTTTTTGGAAAAAGTAAGTCTCAGGGAAGAGATAGCCTTCGAGGCTTGAGACTCTTAACCCATTGGACCAGATAAAGTCACCGTCCACGACCAGTCGCATGATCTCCGTCTCGGAGGCCAGTCCCTTCGCCTGCAGAATTCTTGCGACATCGTGAACGGTGGAACCTTCAGGCAGGGTCACCCGCTGGATGATGGCCTTGCCCGAGACTATTTGCTCAAGGATTTGCCCGGGCGTCGAAAGAGGCAGAAAAGCGTATTCACCAGCCTTCAGTTTCTGATCAGCCTTGCGCAGCAAGCAGAGCAAATAGAAATTCCTCGCATCCGTGATGATTCCTTCGGCCGAGAGAAGCTGCGCAACACTTGCCGCCGTCATGCCCGACCTGATCATCACCTGGCGAATCCCTGGCTGGGGGCTTGCGGGTGATCTCACATACAACCAGAGCTCGAACACCCCGGCTCCCAGGACCATCCCCACCAGGGCAAAGAGCGAGCAAAGCACGATCAAGGTTTTTTCCAGGGCTTTGGTGGCTTTCGACATTCTCTTCTCTCCTCACGTAGTCCCCGTTTAACATGAACGGCATTGAGCAGCAACCACCACGAATACCTCGGGATCTCTCAGAGCCTGTCTGAAAATTCCCCTTAAAGCTGGTTCCCAAGCTGGAGCTTGGGAACGGGCGAACGTCCCGGGTAAGTGATTTTGAGTGTTCCATTCCGTGACTAATACATGTTATAAAACAGCCTTTCAATTTTACCTCGGGGGCATCACGACTGACCATTCCCATCCGGTGGTGATACTGCGCCTAAAGTCAATAGTGGGCTTTCTACAGGGAGAAGGGACCAAGCATTCATGGAAGCGAACCGATATCGAGAATCCGGGGTGGACCTGGACAAAGCCAATGAACTGGTGAAGCGGATCAAGCCACTTGTCCGCAGCACTTTCCGCGGCGGTGTCATCACCGACATTGGCGGTTTTAGTGGACTTTACTCGTTTAATTGCAGGGAATTGAAGAACCCCGTCCTGGTTTCCACCACCGATGGCGTAGGAACCAAACTGAAAGTGGCGTTTTGGGCGAACCGGCATGATACGGTGGGCATTGATCTCGTCGCCATGTGCGTCAATGACATTATCGTTCAGGGCGCCCGGCCCCTCTTCTTTCTTGACTATCTGGCTCTCGGTACGGTTGATCTGGACCTCGTCGAACGGCTTATCAGCGGCATTGTCACCGGATGCAAGGAGGCCACCTGCTCGCTCGTTGGCGGAGAGACCGCGGAAATGCCGGACTTCTACCAGGCGAACGAATACGATATGGCGGGATTCGCCGTGGGTCTCGTGGACAATGCCGAGATCATTGACGGCTCAACGATCCACGTTGGCGATCAGATCATCGGCCTCGCTTCAAGCGGGCTCCATTCCAATGGCTACAGTCTGGTGCGACGCATCATGCTTGACCAACTCAAGCTGCAGCCGGACAGCTTCCTGGAGGAATGCAACCGCACCGCCGCTGAGGAGCTCCTGGAGCCAACCCGGATTTACGTCGAGCCCGTTCTGAAACTTCTTAAGACCTTTAGCATCGCCGGCATGGCCCATATCACCGGAGGTGGATTTTACGATAATATCCCAAGAATTCTCCCACGCGCCTGTCAGGCGTTAATTTCTCGAAATTCCTGGGAGATGCCTCCCATTTTCCGTTTTCTTCAGGAAAAAGGCGCGATTTCGGACGAGGAAATGTTCCATGTCTTTAATTGTGGGATAGGTTTCATCCTGGTTGTCGATCCGGAGGAATCCAAGGATATCATCGGCTTGCTGAATGCCATGGGGCAGCGCGCGTTCCGCATCGGTGAAATCCTCCCGAGAGGCAGAAACGATGTCGCGGTTCGGATTGTAAGCGGATAAGGCGCATGGCAATGAATAAATGTCCAAGATGAGACCGACTCGGTTTCAAAAACCGAGTCGGTCTGGATGTCACGGATAAGTATTTTTTGCCTGCGGCCTAAGAGGAAATGATGACTTCTTCGGGCTTTCGCGATTCTTTTCGCTCAAGTCACAGCATCGAAAATGGACGCCAATACTCATAAAATAGAAGCTGCCGTCGCCTTCCTAGGGCAGTATCTCCACGGCAAAGAAAAGGCGCTGAGGCTCGCGCTCACCTGTTTTTTCTCGCGCGGCCATCTGCTCATCGAAGACCTTCCCGGCCTTGGCAAGACCACCCTGGCTATTGCCATTGCCAAAATCCTGGGCCTGACCTTCGGCCGGGTTCAATGCACCAGCGATCTTTTGCCCACAGACATCACCGGGCTTTTCATCTTCAACAAGAACGCCAACGCCTTTGAATTCAGGCCGGGCCCGATATTCAATCACATTGTGTTGGTTGACGAGATCAATCGGGCGCCGCCGAAAACGCAGAGCGCCCTGCTCGAAGCCATGGGAGAAAAACAGGTTACCATAGAGGGAAAAACATACGATCTACCCAAACCCTTTTTTGTAATCGCTACCCAGAATCCGGCAGAACCATTCGGAACTTTCCCGCTCCCGGAATCGCAACTGGACCGCTTCATGATGAAAATCAGAATCGGCTATCCTCTGCGTTCCGCCGAAAAGGAGATTCTGAAGGGCGGAAGCAAGCGGAGCGAGCTCTACACAATCGACCCGATCATGGACGGGGAAGAAATCCTGAAAACTCAGGAAATGATCAAGCGGGAAGTCTACGTCTCGGACAAGATCCTCGACTACATTCTGAATGTCATTGAAACCACCCGATCAAGCAGCTACTTTTCGGTTGGCCTCTCGACGCGGGGCGCTCTGGCCCTCACCGACGCCGCAAAGGCCCACGCTTTTTTCGCGGGCAAAGACTTCGTGGTTCCGGAAGATATAAAAGAGGTTGCGGAGTTTGTCATTCCCCACCGCGTCCTGGCCCGCGAGGAGTACGACAGCATTAACAAAAGGGAGATCGTAAAATCGCTGCTCGCAGAAATACCCGTCCCAGTGTAATTCGAATTAACAAAGCCGGGTACATTTATATCGTCTTGACTATCCTCATCGGCTTCTCCGCTGTCAACACCGCAAACAATCTCCTCTACATCATCACCTCAGCCCTGTTGAGCTACATGCTGGTTTCCGGGATTTTCGGCAGGAAAAACCTCCGTGGAATCGCCGTCTCGCTGGAATTCCCCGAAGAACGGTTTGCCGATTCCATTACCCCGACAGGCATCAAGGTCACGAACGAGCGAAGATTTATGCCGGCGTTTTTGATCAGAATTTTGATCGATGATCAGGAAGTATTATTTCCTATCGTCGGCCCAAGATCCACGGCGGTGCTATACCTGAATATGGTTTTTCAAGGCCGGGGCCTCCACACCATAACCGACATTGTGGTTGCCTCGGTATTTCCATTCAATTTTTTTACCCGCTACCGGAGAATTCCCAAAAATCTGGAATTGATGATCTTCCCCAAACTGCAACGATGCAGTTTGAGCCACCTCTTCAGCGACCAGACGAGATGGAAAGGCGATGTCTCCTCGGACGTTCCAGGCTACGATTCCGATCTCATCTCCATACGGAACTATGTTTCCGGAGATCCCGTTAAATACATCAGTTGGAAAGCCACCGCCAAGACCGGCCAGCTCAAGACTAAAGAGCTTTCCGCCATTGAATCGCCCAACGTTATGCTTGATTTTCACAGACTGACCGAGCACGATCTGGAACAGACCATATCCAGCGTTGCTTACATGATCGTAAAGTTAATGCAAGCCGGCACGGCAGTGGGGCTCATGATCGGCGATGAAACCTATAAGCCGGATCTTTCCGTAAGTCATAAAATTACGCTTTTGACCAGGTTGGCGCTTTATGGTCAGAATTAAAGACATCATCAAGA
>JADGQM010000277.1 GCA_017881795.1 Syntrophobacteraceae bacterium | reverse complement strand
AACCCCAGAACCTGAGGCTTAAGCTCAGCAACTTTGCTGACGATTCTTTTCGCGCTAACATCTACGCCAAGGTCCACCACGTCGAAGCCCGCTCCTTCCAGCATGATGATCACCAGGCCTTTGCCGATATCATGATTGTCACCCTTAACCGTTCCCACCAGGATCCGGCCTCTGGCCTCCGCTTGCACCCCTTTCAGGAAAGGCTTGATAATGGCCAGTCCTTTTTTCATTGCCATTGCCGCAACCAGCATCTCGGGAACGTAAATCACGCCGTCTGTAAATTGCTTCCCCACGATATCCATGGCCCCGATCAAGGCCTCATCGATAATCCACTTCAGATCGCCCCCTTCGTCAACGGCGGCCTGAACCATCGCTTCGATGTCCTGGTGCCTTCCTTCCACAACGGCCTGCCTGATCTTTTCTATCCGCTCGCTCATGTTACTCCCCCGGTCACTTCTTCGGAACTCGGTGGCGCCTCATTTTATGACAACTGATCATTGGCCACTGACCGCCATCTTCATGAAAATATCATACAGGGCTCTGAGAATATTACCAGTAAGGGTTCACTTTAACCTATTTTCAACCGGCCTGTGCTATTGAAGGAGGCAGATCAGCTTGATGGATGCAGCAACAAATCCATCCTTCCGCCAGGAAAAGGAGGTAAGACCATGAATAGGCCGCTCGAATATGAGGATAGGACAAGAGTAAGAGGCTTTGCCGTTCTTGATGACGACTTTGAGTTCATGTTAGGCGATTTGTGCTGTGAAGCCGAAGAAGAACCAAGCCCGGAAAAGACCCGTGAAGCATTGGCCGAGAACCGCACTGGCTGTCTCGATCCGATGGTCTGGCTTTACGTTGTGTGAGTTGGAATCGTTTTCCGGTTTTCTCGGAACAGAAATTTGATCCCAGGCCTAATGGCGCCAATAACCCTGAGGATCATACCCTATGGTACGTTCATAATAATTGTCATCAGATCCAGGATACCAATAGTCTGTGCCTCCAGTCTCCTCGAACAGACTGGTGGATGCATCATAATAATAAGCGTTAGCTCCCCCATCCCAGGCTCCAAACCTCCCATTATCATCGATGTTTGGGTCCTCTTGATACGGGTAGGTGGCGCACCCGAAGGAGAGCAAAGCAATAAGCACAAACCCTGCGAAAAGGATCGGTCTGAAACGGCTGGCAACCATCATCATCCCTCATCAGTGGTTGATCGAAATTCAAAAAGCAACTCAAAGATTATGACGTCTCGAGGATAACACAAAGCGGCGCCAATTGATCGGGCAAAAATGACAAGGAAGGCCTTTTCCCTGGAGCCTGCCCGCCTTGCACGTGCCTTGCGTGGTGTTGCTGAAGCGAAACTCAAAAATGAAAACTGTGGCTTGCCGGCCGAAACTCTTGTATCCTGAGTCACAGCAATAGCCAGCGTGTCTATGCTGTGCTTTATGCTACCGCAAATCCCAGGATCTCTTGGTCCCGTAGCGAGGTCCTGCTCAACCAAAATGTTTGAAGGCGGAAGGATCAAGCGATGGAGAAACTGTTGCCTGACCAGTTGAAGCAGTTGTGGCGGATGGTCGAACAAGAACAGCTTACCCTTGAGGAGTTCAGTCGAGAGCAGGAGCGGTTCCTTGCTGAATACCGGAGCTTATGGGAGCAGGCCCTGATCCTCAATGGGCATGAGAATCTGCAGGAAAGCCTGTGCTCGGAACTTGCCCAGTACTCAGGATGTGAGGATCTGGCCGAGATTCAGCGCCGGTGCTCGTGCGCCTTGTCCAATGTCAAAGGCGAGTGGCACGGCTCCTCGGTTGACCGCGATGACCACCAGTCGGTTCAACAATTCTACAACGAGAGTGAGGCCATGATCTACGAGCTGATGTGGTGGCACAGCCTGAGCGAGGATGACTCACCGCTTGCCTGTGTGACTGCGTTCCACTTTGCCCAAATGCACGGATGCAGAACCTATCTGGATTTTGGCGCGGGCGTGGGCTCGGGTGGCATTGTCTTCGCTCGACACGGACTGGATGTCACCCTGGCCGATATCAGCTCTGCCATGCTGAGTTTCAGTCAGTGGCGTTTCGGCCTGCGGGACTTGTCGGCCCAATTTATCGACCTCAAGGTGGGGGGACTGCCCGGCAACGCCTACGATATGCTGGCCGCGATGGATGTTTTCGAACACCTGGTCGATCCGATACAGACAGTCGATGAGCTTTGGCGAGCTCTGAAGCCCGGCGGATACCTGTTTGGCCGCTTCCACTCGGAAGTGGATGAAGACCGCCCTCACCATATCGTCCAGGATTTTGAACCGACTCTTAAACGATTGGAGAGCCTCGGTTTCGTGGAGGTCTGGCGAGATGAGTGGCTCTGGGGTCATCAGGTCTTCCAGAAAGCCTGATCACCCTTTTCGATCATTCTTTGGGTTCGTCCAAAAGTAACTTGCTCTCACTTTGACCTCATTTCAAACCACGAAGAACACGAAGATCACGAAGAAATCACTCCGTGTCCTTCGGTCTCTTCGTGTTCTTCGTGGTGAAAATGCTTTGTTTTTGGGCAGCTCCTTTCCGTTGACACTGCGCGTCTTCTGGAATAAGTTTCCCGCGTCTGGAAGGGTCTGGGTCTTTTTTTCTTGCTATTGCAAATCTTGAGTCTGGTGGAGTCTAAAAATGAGTGCGGAGAAGCGGAAAACGCTTGAAATCTTTGAATTGCTGCTCACTGCTGAGATATACAATCGGTCGGAGAATCTCACCGAGGACGACCTGCCCCCCAAAATACGCAAGTATTACTTTGATCCCGTCATCAAGGGCGTCGAGCGTCCCCTCCGCGTGACCCTCAAGGCTGTGGAGAAAATTTCCGGCGTGGAGCGCATCAGGCAGATCATTGAAGAGAATCCCCTGGTGGTCTTTCATGAAATCGGTTTTCACCTGACCCTGATGGACTTCGAAGAGGGAGCGCAGTGGTTCGCAACTCAGCGTCCCCTGTATCTGATCAAGGGGAATCCGGTGCTTGCTTATTTCTACGAAAAAGATGACTCCATGAATGTCAGCTACGCTGAGGTCAGAGAGCAGAACCAGCCTTTCTCCGCTGACCGCGAACTGATCGAAGCCAAGATCAGGAAGCTTTGCGCCGACAAGAAAGAGGCGGAGGACCTCCTGAAGCTGGCCACCATAAAGGCCCCGGAGGACGTCAGGGACAGGCTCGACGATCTGATTCTGACCGCGGAGCAGCGGGAGGAGATAGCAAAGGCCGGCAAGGCCCTGGAATACAGGCAATACCTCAAGGATGTGGGCCTCTACGAGATTGGCAAGCTCCTCCTCGTGGGCCCTCCGGGAACGGGGAAAACCTCGACAGCCAGGGCCCTCTCCAGGTGGTTTGGACTGCCCCTCGTCGAGGTGAAGCTCTCCATGATCACCAGCCATTACCTGGGTGAAACGTCCAAAAACATAGACAAGGTCTTCTTGTTGGCCAAGGAACTGAGTCCCTGCATCCTTTTCATTGATGAGTTCGACTTCGTAGCCAAGACGAGGGGCTCCGACGATCACGGGGCCTTGAAGCGGGCGGTCAACACCCTGCTGAAAGCCATTGACGAAGTGAGCCTGGTGGAACACGGGGTGCTCCTCATCGCCGCCACCAATTATGCGCAGCTTCTGGACTATGCGGCCTGGAGGCGTTTTGACAAGGTCCTGGGATTCTCGCGGCCCGATGCGGAGATGCGGTGCAAGATTCTCGATAAGGTGCTCGACCGGATGGACGCCGAGGTCGATGCCCCGAAGCTTGCTGAGCTAACCGAAGGCTACACCGGGTCCGACCTTCGTCTGGTGGTTAGAGAGGCGGTCCTCAATGCCCTCCTGCAGGACCGCAAGAAGATCGACCAGGATGACCTGCTGCGGGCGGTCGAGCAGTTCGAGCGCAGAATATCGGATCATCGGCAGAACTACAATGCTCCGGCAGACCAATGACGAAGGTGCTCGAGCTCCCGCTATCTGATGGCCATGCCGAAGATGTGAGGGGTGATGGGGACAAAGCCGGGATTTAGCATAAAACAGTTCATGTCTATCGATGAGAATCCCGCCGCCCACAAAATGTTGTGGGTGTCCCGATTCAGGTTGCATCCTTCGGAAAGCCAATGCCAGGGCTTATGGAGGAGATTCTGGAAAGTACTCAGGTAGCTGCCGTGCGGCGCGGCAACGTGTTCCAGGAAAATATAGCGGCCGCCCGGTTTGAGAATCCGATGAACCTCCGATACGACGCGTTTTGGGTCATCGACCGTGCACAAAACCAGCGTGCCGACAACGGCCTCAACACTGCCGCTCGCTAGATCCATTGCCTCCCCTTTGATGCTTCGGATCTCAAGCTCGATGCCATGGCGATCAGCATTAGCCTGGAGTCGGGGATACATCATGGGGTTGGGCTCAATCGCAATGACCTCGGTGCCACCTGGGTAATAGCGAAGATTTGCGCCCGTGCCGGGACCAATTTCTATAACCCGGGCAGGTAGGCCTCTGAAAACCTCGCGTTTTCGGTCACCATATATCCTGTCCATGTGAGTTTCCAGGAAATGCAGCAACCACGCATTAAAACTTCCCCGATAAGTTTTTGGCTGAAACATGAGATTACCTCTCAAGGTTTCTTGGTGACACCAACGGGCTTTGGAATTTCAAAGGTCCGGACAGCTCCAAGCCGAGGGCGCCGCTTGATTCGGGCCAGGAAGGCGCGCCATCAGGCTTTGCCCAAGCTCATCACATTGTGCAAGATCTTCGAGAAAAGGTCGCCCCAATGATCGTAAGCACCAATCAGCATGCGCGTTCCGACGAGGAGAAGCAGGATGGCGAAAAGGCGCTTGAGCCGGGCAACCGGGAGGCTGTGGGCCAAACTTACGCCCAGTGGCGCCGTGAGGACGCTGGCGCAGACAATGCCCACAAGCGCCGGGAGATAGGCATAGCCGAATGAGTATTCCGGCAGCCCAGCGGCCTGCAGCCCGTTCACAATGTAGCCAACCGTTCCGGCTATGGCGATGGGGAAACCGATGGCGGCCGAAGTTCCAATCGCCTGGTGAACAGCCAGATTGCACCACATCATGAATGGCACGGAAAGGGTGCCGCCGCCGATTCCAACCAGGCTTGAAACCACCCCGATGGTATTTCCCACCCCAAACATCCCAAGCTGCCCCGGCAGTTCCCGCGACGGTTTGGGTTTCCTGTCAATAAGCATCTGGACCGCAACAAAATAGAGAAAAAACACAAAAAAGACCTTCAAAAAATTGCTCGATAAACGGGCAGCCACACAAGTTCCGAGAAAAGTGCCCACGAGAATACCCGGCACAATGCGACGTACCACCAGCCACTGCACGGCTCCACGCTGGTGGTGAGCCCAGAAACTCGATACCGAAGTGAAAATAATGCTCGCCATGGAAGTCCCCAAGGCGAGATGCATGATATGTTCCTGGGGGATTCCCTGCCACGTCAAACAGATGACCACCATCGGCACAATAATCAATCCTCCGCCGATGCCAAAGAGGCCGGCAAGGATTCCGGCGATCACGCCAACGCCCAAATAAGTCATGATAATAGAAAGCACTAAGCGCTCCTTTCGATGGTCTTAACCATTTCCATGATAACCCTATTCGGCGCCCCCGTCCAATCCTCGACCCCTTCCTGAATACTTGTTTTGTCTTGGGGTTTTTCTTCCGGAATGTGGTAGTCTATGCTTTCATGTTTGCCTTCCTCGGC
>JADGQM010000276.1 GCA_017881795.1 Syntrophobacteraceae bacterium | reverse complement strand
TCGGCACGCAGATCCCCGTGGCCATCCCGTATACAGCCCTTCCGCACACGGCTCTCGAAGAGTTTGCGCCAAATCCGGAAAAATGCCCGGCTCACCTCGCGAATGAATTCCCATCGTTCACGTTCCAGGAATGCATCCACAAACGGTTCGAGCTGCTGAAAATTTTCCTCCATATTGAAGGCAATCACTTCGGGATCACCGTAATGGTCAATCTCGGGACTGCTGGCACTGTGTGAATAAAAATCAGCCAGATATCGGCCAAGCGACCGCAACTCTTCATGGCTGACGGCGCATCTCCTCAAGAGCTCAACCAGGTTTGTCTCATCCGGCAACCGCCTCATCTTGACGGCGTATTCGAGCGGCTCCCCGCCGTCTACAAAGAGCTGCCCGGTCTCATCCCTGCAGATGGTCACCACCTTATGGTATACGCCGTGAGTGAGGCGCTGATTTAAGATGACCTCGCGTTCACAAAAGTAGCGTCTGACATCAAGGGTGTGAAAATCGAGGAACCCGAAAGCTACCGGTTTCTTCAGTTTGTAGACCCACTCTCCGGCAAGAAAGACGGTTGATATGTGGGTTTCCCGGCATTCAACGCGGGCCACCGGATGGGGGTAAAAGGCCGGTTCCGCCATGGCATCGCAAACCTCTTGAAAAATCTGAAGACCTTCCATGGCGGCCTACCAAAACGCTCACGCCGTGCGTTCGATACACGCATACGCACTGTGATTGTGGATGGATTCGAAATTCTCAACGTCGACGAGGAACCAGCAGATATTGGGATCCTTTTTCAAATCATAAGCGATATCCCGAACGACATCTTCAACGAACTTGGGATTTTCATAGGCTTTTTCAGTCACAAATTTTTCGTCGGGCCGTTTCAGGACGGAATAAACCTCACACGACGCGGCATATTCCACCATTCTCACCAAATCCTCGATCCACACAAAGCGTTTGAAGCGCACGGCAAGCCGCACCATTCCGCGCTGATTGTGGGCGCCGTGGCTGCTGATCTCTTTCGAACAGGGACATACGGTAGTGATGGGCACGTTGACTTCAAGGACAAGGTCATAGCCGTCTTTCCGGTCCAGCGAACCGGAAACGCGACAGCCGTATTCCATCATCCCCGCGGTTGCGGTAATCGGTGAGTGCTTCTTGACGAAGTAGGGGAAATTGATTTCGATATGAGCTGATTCCGCCTGGAGTCGCTCCTGCATGGATTCGAGGATGGTTCGGAATTCTCGAATATCGAGGTTGCCATGGAATTCATTCAGGATCTCGATGAAACGGCTCATGTGGGTGCCCTTGAAACTACGGGGCAAGTTGACGTACATGTTGATCGAAGCAACGGTATGCTGCAAACCGAGGTCCTTGTCCATCACCGTAATCGGGTAGCGAATGTCTTTGACCCCCACTTTATCGACATTGATGTTCCGGTGATCGGTCTGATTCTGAACGTCAATCATGGAAATCTCTCTTTCAGATTCATCACGTTCTGAGCGATTTCCTCAAAAGCGGCAAGCGTTTGTGCTGCCATATCCTCGGGGAAAATACCGCGGAGGTCAGCGTCGATAATCTGGTCGTCATAGGGAATGAACCCGAGAAAAGGGAAATCGGACAAAGCGCCTCTCAGAAAATCCTCGTCTTTGCCGCTGCGAATTTTGTTGCCTGCAATGAATACCCTCTGCAACCCGATGTCGCCGGCAAGATCCTTAATCTTCAGAGCGGTGTCAATGCTCCGACGTCCGGGTTCGACCACTACGATCAGGCAATCGACCGACTTCGATGTTGCTCGCCCGAGGTGTTCGATGCCGGCTTCCATATCCATCACAACGACTTCGTCGCGCCGCAGGATGAGATGCTGGAGCAGGTTTTTGAGGAGCACACTCTCAGGGCAAACACATCCCATGCCTCCTTTTTTCACTCCGCCCATGACCATTAACCGGATACCCGGGCCGATCGTGACGGCCAGTTTTTCCGGAAGGTCGTCAACTTTCGGATTCATTTTGAAGAAACCCCCGAAGCTTCCCGGAACGGATTCCGTGCGCTCCGCGACGAGGTCCTTCATTTCCGTGATGGGAATGAGCTGCGATGCCCCTTTGGTTCCCAATCCGTGGGCCAGATTGGCATCGGGGTCGGCATCTATGGCCAGGACATTTTGTCCCTGACTCGCAAACCACCTCACCAGAAAAGCTGAGAGCGTGGTCTTGCCCACCCCACCCTTACCACTAACGGCAATCTTCAATGCTGCTTTCTCCCTGTAGCGTGTGGCACTTGGCCTTTAGCTCTTGGCTCTTGCTCGTTCCCCGCGAAAATAGTTCTCGGTGGCCAGTAATCAGAATCGCTCCCGCATCTGTCTCCTGTCTTCTGTCTTCTGACTCCTGTCTTCTGACTCCTGACTCCTATTTACTGGCTCCTGGCGATCCCCATCAAGCGGTATACCAACATACCACTCAGCACGGCAATATCTTCTGCAGCCAGTTCGTGTTGAATGTTCGCATCGAACAGGATACTGGCTTCAGGCGGAAATTCATCATCTCCTTCCCAGAGGGCGAGGTGAATGGCAATGCGAGGCAGTGGCTGAAAAACCATCCCCACATCCCCTGCCGCTGCCGGCTGGCCTCCCAGCGATTGAGCACACCGTCGAAAGAATTCCGGTTGCCTGCCGAAAGTGGCCAGGAATGGGTCCCTTGCACGCCGCTGGAAAGCCTCGAAGTAGAAATGGCCGTCCGGAATCTGGCGAAAGGTAATGAGCTCACCTTTTGGCGGCTCACCCGAAGCATGAAGAAGATAGTGACAGAGGAGTATTTTCTCAGGAAGTGGTACTTCACTATGATCGTCAAGTCTCCTTATCTCCACCTTTTCGCCGACCAGGACGTGATAGGGCGTGCCGAAGAAAGGCACGCAAATCGTGGGTGTTCCCTCTGCGGGAAGCACAATGTCGACCTCAGCGAGCCTTGCCAACTCCTGAAGATTCGCACTCCTGAGCTCTTGCGATGCCAGCCGAAAGGATTCCTTGTAGTCATCTACGCGTGCCACTTTTCTCCTGTGACCTCTCTTTTTCAGTTGCCCTTCAATAGTAACATGTTTATTCTAGAAAGCACAAATGGTCCCGCATTTTGCAGTAGGCGTCGTGCGTTAATTTGACACAGTCCCTCAAAATAATCGTCTCAACATCGAGAAATTGCTTCGAGGGCGTGCGCGCCGAACGTGAATCGGGATCGCTCGCCGCCACCAGAACCGCTGATCCAAATTTACCAGGACGTTGCAAGAAGTTCAGGTGGAGCATTACCAGACGTCATGATAAGATACACCGGTTTAGCGGGAATTCCTTAGTTATTCACCGCAAACATACCGAGCCCATTTAGCATTATTGGAAGGGTTTCTCTGTGCCGATAGGGTTCTTTGTATGGTTCTTGTGGAATACCATGAAGTTTGCAGCGAAGGAGAACATTCTAAATGCGAATCAGAGTTCTCGGATCCTCCGGTTCTGAAGTCCCAGGACACAATCCTCCGGCATTCCTCGTTGATAATTTTCTCCTGCTCGATGCTGGGACGGTATCGCTTTCCCTCGACCGCGAAGCGCAGTGCCAAATCACCCACATCTTCCTCACCCATGCACACTTCGACCACATCAAGGCCATTCCGTTTCTGCTGGATAACATCGTTTCAAGCGACCAGGGTTGCCAGCTGACCATCTTTAGCGGCAAGGAAGTGATCGAAGACCTCAAGAGGAACATCTTCAACGATAGGATATGGCCGGATTTCACCGCTTTGCCCAACTCCCTGCACCCGGTGATGAGGTTTCAGGAGGTGTCCCCAGGAGAACCCGTTGCGGTGAGGGGCTACAGGGTGCATTCGACCACGGTGGATCACAGTGTTCCCGCATATGGCTATTTGATCGAGAATTCTTCAAAACTGGCCGTGGCTTACACCGGTGACACCGGCCCTACGGAGAGGATTTGGAGGCTTATGGGTGAGCACCGAGTCAAGGCACTCATCATCGAGGTCTCATTCCCCGATGAGATGCTCGAATTGGCCCTGGCTTCCGGGCATCTTACCCCTTCGCTGCTTGCTGCCGAAATCCAGAAAATGCGGGCCCTGCCCGAGAAAATCTATATTACTCACCTTAAGCCTTTTTACCGGGACGTGATAATAGACCAACTTGCGAAGCTGAATCGTCCCTGCCTTGAGGTCCTTGTGGACGGAATGGTGCTTTCCATTTGAAAACTATTTCAGCTATCGCAACAATTCGCGCGCGATGATCAGGCGCTGAATCTCGCTGGTTCCCTCATAGATCGTGGTCACACGCACATCGCGATAATGGCGTTCCAAGGGAAATTCCTGAGTATAACCATAACCACCGAGAATCTGCATCGCATCATAACAGGCCTTGTTTGCCGCTTCCGTAGCCAAGAGCTTGGCCATCGAGGCCTCCTTGGTGAAGTGCTTCTTTTGGTCCTTCAGGAAAGCTGCTCGCAACAGCAGTAGCCGTGCCGCTTCAAGGCGCGTATAATTGTCCGCAATCATCCATTGAGTAGACTGATGACTGGCGATGGGGACGTCGAACTGCACTCGCTCTTTGGCATAGTCCGTGGCAAAATCCATGGCCGCGAGCCCGATGCCGAGAGCCATTGAGCCAATGCTGATCCGCCCGCCCGACAGCTCTGACACGGCAATCCGGAAACCATCATTCACGCCACCCAGAAGATTTTCACTGGGAACCCGGCAATCCTGAAAGTAGAGATCATTAGCCGGGGAGGCCAACTGCCCGAGTTTCTTTTCATCTTTGCCTACCCAAAAGCCGGGGAAGGAGCGTTCCACCAGAAAGGCGCTGATGCCTTTCCCCTTAGGAGCATCCTTATCAGTCACCGCCCATACTACAAAAAGGTCAGCGAATTCGGCGCTGGTGATGAAAATCTTGTGGCCATTCAGCACCCAGTGATCGCCCTCGGGAACCGCGCTCATGCGCATCGCCGCCGGGTCCGATCCGGCGCCGGTCTCCGTCAACCCAAAGCTGCCGGCAACAAACTCACCACTGCACAGGGGCAGAAGATACTTTTCTTTCTGCTGCTCATTGCCAAACGCGTGGATCACTTCCGCAACCATGTTGGTGACCGCAGTGGTCACTGCGGTCGAAGCACAGCCTCGGCCCAGCTCCGTCATAACCAGGCAGAAGGCCACGGCTCCCGCCCCCGTTCCTCCATAATCGGGGTCCACGTTGAGGCCCATAAAACCTAGTTCTGCGAGCTGCTTTGCAATGCTTTTCAGTTTTTCCACTGCAACAGGCGTCACATCTTTATTAATTGCATTTGCAATACTGACCGGTGCAATGGTAATCTGTGCATTGCTCGGATTTACAATTGAAAAGCTTGCTTATAAGCCATTGCGTAATTCTCCCAAGCTGACAATACTGATAACGGCAATAGGTGTTTCGCTTTTTCTTGAATATACAGGTCAGCTGGTTTTCGGAGCTGCCCCGAAATCTTTTCCTACCCTTGTTGAAAATACTCCTGCATTGACTATTGGCAGTGCCGTAATATATTCCAATTCTATTGTTGTGATAGTTGTATCGCTTATATGCATGTTTGTGCTTCGCATTATTGTATTGAAAACAAAAATGGGAACTGCAATGCGTGCTGTTTCGCATAATATGACTGCCGCAAGCCTTATGGGCATTAACCTTAGCCGTGTAATCAGTTTTACTTTCATAATAGGTTCTTCACTTGCGGCT
>JADGQM010000275.1 GCA_017881795.1 Syntrophobacteraceae bacterium | reverse complement strand
CGTTTCCTGCCATATCATACAACCCGTAAGGGCTGGCGCTGTCAGTCTTGTAACCAGCATAAATGGAATAGGCGAGGGTACAGGCAATGCTGCTCTTGAGGAAATCATAATGGCTCTGAAATACCTTGAGAATATTGATCTGGGCATTACAACATCGAGATTCAGGGAAATATCGGAATATGTTGCCAAAGCTTCAGCGCGGGCAGTCCCGGTTTGGAAGGCTATTGTAGGTACCAACGTTTTTGCCCATGAATCCGGTATTCATGCTGATGGTGTAATTAAGAAGGCTGAAACATACGAGCCAATAACTCCAGAACTTGTAGGTCACAGACGAAGGTTTGTAATGGGCAAACATGTAGGATCTCACATAATAAGAAAGAGAATAAAAGAGTCGAGTAGCCTCTGAGTGACAAAGAGAACAAGAAAACGCCGATTGTCTCCACGACACCGGCCAATCCCTTGATCCAAACACCGACGAGAAAGAGCCTGTGCTCGACTTTCCGCTTATTATGGCTGGTCTTCATCTTCATCTCGGGGAGGAGGTTATTCTTTCACACCCATCTTACATCCTATCAGGTATTTCGAAGTTAAAATCAGAATATTCCTATGGTACTATAGTGAACGTGAATCATATAATAAATAACACTGCTGTCCATCATATCCTGAACCGGGGCTCTTACCCGCACTCTTCGGGTATGGCAAAGGTCGTTTCACCGGCGCGCGTCCTCTCCGCAGCGCACTTCAGACCGCGCTGATCGGCGGACTGGCCGCTGCCGCGGCCTTCGGTCTGGCAAAAATTATATCGTAAGGAGCAGGATATCTCATGAATGCAAATGATCAAAACCATCGTGCCCTATTACAGCGCATTGCCCATCGGGCAATGCTTGAGCGAGGCTTGCTCCCTGATTTTTCCACTGAAGCACTTGCCGAGCTCGGGAGGCTTCAGGTACCGAAAGTGGCAGAGGATGGGCCGGCCGGAGGTCCGCCTGTGATTCGCGACATGCGGAACCTTTTGTGGGCTTCCATTGACAACGATGACTCGCGTGATCTGGATCAGCTTACCGTTGCCGAGGCAGCGCCCTCGGACAAGGTAAAGATCTTCGTTGCGATAGCAGACGTGGACTCTTCGATTATCAATGGATCGGCGATTGATCAACACGCTCGCACGAACACCACCTCGGTGTATACCGCTGCCGAGATGTTCCCGATGCTGCCGGAAAAGGTTTCGACCGACATTACATCCTTAAATTTCAACGAGGATCGCCTTTCCATTGTTGTTGAAATGCTGGTTGGCGCAGACGGCTCGCTCGAAGATTCCAAAATATACAGAGCGTGGGTACGCAATCATGCAAAACTTGCCTATAACAGCGTGGCGGCCTGGTTGGAAAAGAGCGGCGTTATCCCTCAAGCCATTGTCGCTGTCCAGGGACTGGCTGAGAATCTGGAACTGCAGGACAGGGTCGCACAACGTTTGAAGAATGTCCGGCATATCCATGGGGCGCTCAGCCTGGAAACCATTGAGGCCAAGCCGGTATTTGACGGCGATCAAATACGCACTCTCGAAATAGACGAAACGAACCGCGCAAAAGGGATCATTGAGGATTTCATGATTGCGGCCAACGGTGTGACCGCGCGCTATCTATCGTTCAGGAAATCCCCATCGATCCGCCGCGTGGTACGCACGCCGAAACGCTGGGATCGGATTGTCGAAATCGCCGCGGATCACAAGTTCAAACTTCCGGAACTCCCGGATTCAAAAGCATTGGAGGGGTTTCTCATACAGCAAAAAGCTGCGGATCCGCTTCGCTTTCCCGACTTATCTCTGGCTGTCATCAAGCTCCTGGGCGCCGGCGAATACATTGCAGAGCTTCCCGATGGGGATGTCCCGGGTCATTTTGGTCTGGCAGTCAAGGACTATGCTCACTCGACAGCTCCAAATCGCCGTTATCCCGACTTGCTGACCCAACGCCTGTTGAAAGCAGCCCTGGAAGGCAAGCCTGCTCCCTATAGTAAAGGTGAACTGGATGCCCTGGCGGCTCATTGCACCCAGGCGGAAGATGCAGCGAACAAAGTCGAACGGCAAGTCGGCAAATCTGCAGCTGCACTTCTGCTCGAATCGAGGATCGGAGAGCAGTTTGACTCGATTGTCACCGGTGCTTCCGAGAAAGGGACGTGGGTACGGCTTCTCAACGTCCCTGTGGAAGGCAAGCTGGTAGCTGGATCCGGGGGGTTGGATGTCGGCGACCGGGTGCGCGTGCAGTTGATCGATACCAACGTCGAAAGGGGATTTATCGATTTCAAGAAAATCGGTTCTTCCAGACATGGATAACGTGTGTTTTACAGAGACCGTTTCAATTTTCTGAGATGCAGATCATAATGATCATTCTTTCTCGAATCCTTTTTTGAGACGGCATGTTGATTCTCCTTGTCCGAGACGATTGAGTTATTCCGTTGCCATCTATATCGTTGTATCCGGCATCCCCGGGGTTGTCCCGATGATCGTCTTGGAATATTCTAATAAGACAAAGCGCAGGAGGCCTTCATGGATGATAGCGGGAAACGCGCGGTCAAGGCGCCCGCACTGCTGATCCTGGCCAGTTTTATCGTTGTGGTGGCGGGGATGAAGGCTGCGAGCGACATCCTGGTTCCATTTTTCCTGGCGGTGTTCATCGCGGTCATATGCGCTCCGCCTTTGTTCTGGCTGCAACGGAAGGGCGTGCCGAAGTTGGCAGCGCTTGCACTCATTCTCGTGGCCATCCTGATTGCAGGATTGCTCTTTGCAGCATTGATCGTTCCTTCATTGAATAATTTCTTGATATCCCTTCCCGACTATCAAGAGCGATTGTCGACAGAGATTGCTGCTATTCTCAGCTGGCTGGGCGAAAGGGGCGTGAACATCCCGGCAGAAGAGGTGTCCGGTGCTTTACATCCAGGATGGGTGATGATCCTGGCCGGGGGTATATTCGCAGCCCTGAGCAGCGCTCTCGCCAATGCGTTTCTGCTCCTGCTTACGGTCGTGTTCATCCTTCTGGAGATGGCTGATTTACCGCGGAAATTGCGGCTTGTGCTCAAAAACCCGGAGAGGTCGCTATCAACCATTGAGAAATTCAGCCAGCACGCAAAGCGCTATATGGTCATTAAAACCCTGCTCAGTACCGCTACCGGTGTCTTGATCTGGCTTTTGCTCCTCATCCTCGGTGTCGATTATCCGGTGCTCTGGGGAACGCTCTCGTTTCTGCTGAACTATGTACCCAATATTGGCGCAATCCTTGCCGGCCTGCCTGTCGCCCTTCTCGCGCTCGTCCAGTTGGGGGTGGGGCCCGCCCTTTTAACAGTCCTTGGCTTTATTGTCGTGCATATTGTCGTGGGTAATTTCATAGAACCGAAGCTGATGGGCAAGGTCCTGAGTTTATCGACGCTCGTTGTGTTCCTCTCATTGGTCTTCTGGGGATGGGTTTTGGGACCGATCGGCATGATCCTCTCGGTGCCCATGACCAGCCTTGTCAAGATCGCGCTGGAAAGTTATGAAGAGACACGGGGGCTCGCCTTCATGCTGGGGTCGGGCTCCGAGATTGAACGGTTGGGCTTGAAGCCCCGGAAGAAATAAGTGTCCGAATCGTTGTCCCCCCGAAGCGTGCTGATCAGACCTCCAGGCTGCGCTATATCGAAAATAAAAGAACTAAGGCCTCTTGTCGCGCAGGACTTTGATCACATAGGATACCAGGACTTCACCCCTCTGGTTCTTGATCTGGTTTTGCGTTGTTAAGACCCCGCTGCTTTTCCCCTTGTCGGTGATCTCCGTCACTTCCACCTCGCAGTGGATGGTATCGCCGATTCTTGTCGGTGCCATGAAGCGGACATTGTCCATGCCATAAAAGGCGATAAATGATTTTGGCAGGAAGCTCGAGTGACCGCCGAGCCTGAAAGGCAGCGCCATCCCGATGCTCAGGGTCAGCATGCCGTGGGCGATTCGTTCCCTGTACGGTGTCTGTGCGGCGTATTCGACGTCGGTGTGCAGCGGGTGCCAGTCGCCCGTGATGCCGGCAAAGTTGACGATGTCGGCTTCCGTGATCGTCCTGGCCGGTGAAATGAATCGTTCTCCAACGGCATAGTCGTCGAGGTATTGGTATTCTTTTGCCATGATCCCCTCCCTTTTAGTATCATCCGGCAGTCTGGGCGCAGAAGCGGATCATCGGTGTCCAGACGATGGCTGCCAGTGGGAATCTTTCGCTTCGACTTCAGCTTGGATCGTGCGCCGACCGGATCCGTACGGCGAATGAGGCAATTCTGCAGCCATTCGTGTGGCAATCAGGATCGCAGGGATTGTTACCCCTTCATCTTAGCAGCAATAAGCACTGCATTGGATCCCCCAAAAGCGAACGCATTGGACATCACGGTATCCACCTTCACACCCTTACGGCCCCTGTTCGGCACATAGTCGAGGTCGCACTCCGGGTCAGGTTGGTCAAGATTAATCGTTGGGGGAACGGCTTGATTTTTTATCGCAAGCAGTGAAGCAGCAAATTCAATGGCGCCGGCTGCTCCCATGGCGTGGCCATGCATCGATTTTGTGGAACTGATGGGGATTTTGCAGGCATGATCGCCGAACACCTTCTTGATGGCCTGTGTCTCCAGCAGATCATTCCACCGGGTTGCCGTCCCGTGAGCATTGATGTAGTCTATGTCTTCGGGCAATAAGCGTGCATCTTTGAGCGCTTCCGCCATCGCCCGTGCCTGCCCTTCGAGAGAGGGCCGGGTAATATGACCGGCATCGGATGTGGAACCATAGCCCATCAGTTCTGCGTAAATCGTTGCTCCCCGTCGTACGGCTGTTTCCATTTCCTCAAGCACCACCATGGCAGACCCTTCACCCATGACGATACCGGTACGGTTTTGGGAGAATGGCTTACAGGATTTTGACGGGTCTTCAGGGTCTTCGGCAGCGAGAACCCTGAGAGCTTCCCAGCTTCGGAAGCCTCCATAAGTCAAAAAGGCCTCGGCCCCTCCGGCGAGCATCACGTCGACATATCCATCTCTGATCTGCCGGAACGCCTCCCCGATGGCGCTTGCCGAGGAAGCACAGGCATTGGAAAACGTCAGACAGGGCCCCGAGAGACCATACTCCATGGCTATGTGGGAGGCAGAAGCGCTGTTCATGATCATGAGCACCGTGAGCGGCTTCACCCTGTCGGCGTGATGCCTGAATAGCTGATCGTAGAAATCCTCTATGGTATTTCCCCCACCCATTGCTGAACCGACACATACTCCCGCTCGCTCTTTCTCTCTGGCATCGAGAGACAGTTTCGAATCTTTCCAGGCCTGGGAAGCGGCAGCCAAAGCGAATTGGTTGACGCGGTCCAGATGGGACACTTGTCTCTTCGTGAAATAGTCGAGAGGATCAAAATCGACTTCAGCGGCAATCTTTACGGAAAGCAGGCTTGAATAGGCTGGAGAGATTCTTCTGACTCCGGACTTGCCGGCGATGAGATTGAGTGAGAAATCATCGATATGATTCCCACAAGGGGAAATGATGCCCAGCCCTGTGACGGCAACTCTGCGTTTCATCGATCATTCATGTAGGGATGAGCTCAAGAAGACTTGAAGACCCTATGTTCTGTTCCGAATGTTGTTCCGAGACCAACCGGTCCAGCGCATCTACCATGTCCTGTATCGTCGTGATCTTAAACTCCCGGTCAGCAATCCGAATGTTGAATTCATTTTCAATTTCAAACAGAAATTTGATCATGTCG
>JADGQM010000274.1 GCA_017881795.1 Syntrophobacteraceae bacterium | reverse complement strand
GCCCAGGGTGACATGATGCAGGCCCGCTGGGGGTCACACGGTCACTACGAAATTATCGCTCTCGCGCCGGCATCACCGCAGGAGCTCTTTTACGAGACCATCAATGCCTTCAATTTGAGCGAAACCTACCGCATACCGGTCCTGGTCATGACCGATGAAGTTACCGGTCACCTGAGTGAGCGCGTGGTCATCCCGGAAGCCAAGAGCATCAAGACCCATTCAAGACCGCGCCCGAAAGGTCGGAAGGACCGCTTCAAACCCTTCCTGCCCGGCCCCAATGGCGTTGCTCCCATGGCCATCGCAGGAGAAGGTTACGGCATCCATGTCACCGGCCTCACCCACGATGTCAGGGGTTATCCGGCAATGACCGCAGAAGCTCAGGCCGCTATGATGTCGCGCCTGACCGAAAAGATTCAGAAGAACCTCCACGATATTGTTCGAACCGAAAGCTATCGCCTCGATGATGCCGAAATCGCCATCGTCTCCTACGGCGTCTCAGCGCGCAGCAGTCTGGCGGCCGTCGATGAAGCCAGAGAGCGGGGCATTCGGGCAGGATTGTTGCGGCTGATCACCGTCTGGCCGTTTCCCGAAGATTATCTGCGGCGCCTTGCTCAAAAGGTGAAGGCCTTGGTCACGGTCGAAATTAACCTCGGCCAGATTCATCTGGAAGTGCAACGGTGCGCAGCGGGGCAGGCGCCGGCGTTTCTTGTCGGACATGCCGGCGGTGCGGTGATCCCACCGGAGCAGATCATGGCGATGCTGACCGACATTCAGTCTATGATTCCAAGCCGTAGCGCTTGAGGGAACCGAGTCAACATGTCAAAGCAACAGGCCCATTCGGAACACCCCTTGGATGGCATCCTCCGCACCGATCGTATCCCTCACATCTGGTGCACGGGCTGCGGCATCGGCACGGCGTTTTCGTCGTGTCTCGTGGCCATGCAGGGCTGCGGCATCGATCTCAAGAAGACCGTGATGGTGTCAGGGATTGGCTGTTCCGGCCGCGCTGCCGGGTACGTCAAGCTTGATTCCTACCACACCACGCACGGGCGGGCCATTCCTTTTGCCACGGGCATGAAACTTGCCAATCCCAACCTGAATGTAGTGGTGTTCAGCGGTGATGGCGACCTCTTCGCAATCGGAGGTAATCATTTTATCCACGCTGCACGGCGCAATGTCGACCTGACCGTGGTTTGCGTCAACAACTTCAATTACGGGATGACCGGCGGCCAGGCAGCGGCAACTACTCCGAGTTTGGCAAGAACGACGACCACGCCCCTTGGCAACCCCGAGTCGCCGTTCAACCTCCCGTTGCTGGCTTATGCTGCGGGCGCGACCTATGTCGCCAGGTGGACCATATTGCATACCCGCGACCTGACGAAGTCCTTCGAAGAAGCCCTGTTGCGGCGCGGCTTTTCTTTTATCGAAGTCCTGGCGCCCTGCCCTACCGGCTATGGGCGGCGGAACCGGGAGAAGCCTCTCGAAACGCTTCAGATCTACCGGGAGCGCACGATCACAAGGAATGGCGCTCACCCTTCGGAAGTGATTCTGGATTTCGGTAAGGGAATCACCCTGGGAAAGTTCGTTGACCTGGAACGGCCAACCTGTACCGAAATGTATGATCGTACGTGTCGACCAAGTCTGGACGTGAGCGCTTAGGAATGACTATGAAGCAACAAGCGAATACTGTTTCGCTTAACGAAATCATCATTACCGGTTTTGGCGGTCAGGGTATTCTGCTTGCCGGTCAGATCCTGGGCAAGGCGGCCAGCCTGATTGACCAGAAGGAGAGCACCCTGACGCAGTCCTATGGTCCGGAAGCCAGGGGCGGAGCCTGTAGCGCTCAGGTCATTATCTCCAATGCGACCATCCACTATCCTTACGTGAACCATCCCGACATCCTGGTGTGCCTGTCCCAGGAAGCTTACAGCAAGTTCCATGGGCTATTGAAGGATGGCGGGACCCTGATCGTCGACCCGGACCTGATTCGCCCTGCGGAAGCCGGGCGGGCGAATTTCTTTTCCATCCCGGCCACCCGCATGGCCGAGGAACTGGGAAATAAGATGATGGCAAACGTCGTCATGCTTGGCTTCTTTACCGCGGTGACCGGCGTCGTTTCTGCCAATGCCGTACGCAATACGGTTGCTGATACGGTGCCGCAGCGCACCCGGGATCAGAATGTTGCCGCCTTCAATAAAGGCTTCGACTACGGCCTCGCGACACTCAAGGGGCGCCGCAAAAAGGCCGCCGAGCAAAAGAGTGCAGCTTCATGAGGGACTTTAAAGACCGGCTCCATCGTGTCCTGGTGATCGGCGCAACTCCTGCGGGGCTCGCTGCAACCAACAAGTTGGGTGAAATGGGTATTCCCGTAACGCTTGTCGACTCCAACCCGGACCTCGATCAGCAGTTTTCCCGTGAGGAATGGCGCCTGGCTTCGGGGGTTTCCCTGAATTATGCCATGCGACCGGGATTGCTGCGCATTCTGCGGAACCCGCGAATCCGCTGTGTCATTCCGGGTGAAATCAGTTCTCTAAAGCACACCCCCCAAGGCTTCTGCGCGCACTTCAAGAACTTCGAAACCTTCATCGACCCCGAACGATGCGTGCTGTGCGGCCGTTGCGCCGAGGTCTGTCCGGTTACCTGCGGTGATGGCTCAAAACCAATTCAATACCATGGCCGTGGCAGCCTGCCCGGACGCCCGGTGATCGACAAAAAAGGCGCCAGTCCCTGCAAGGCTGAGTGTCCAGCGCACATCAGCGTCCAGGGGTATGTGGCGCTGGCTGCCCAGGGAAAGTACCGTGAAGCCCTCCGGCTCATCAAGGAGCAAAATCCGTTTCCGGCCATCTGCGGCAGGGTCTGCGATCACCCGTGCGAATCGGTTTGCACGCGGCGGCAAGTGGACGAACCGGTGGCGATAGATTTCATTAAGCGGTTCGTGGCCGACCTCGATCTCGACTCCGAAACCCGTTATGTTCCGGAAATTAAGGCGAAGCGTGAAGAAAAAGTGGCCATCATCGGTTCCGGGCCAGCGGGGCTTTCCTGTGCTTATTACCTTGCCATCGAGGGTTATCAGGTAACCGTCTTCGAAAAGCTTCCCGTGGTTGGCGGCATGCTGACCGTGGGCATTCCGGCTTATCGCCTGCCGCGCAATATCATCGAAGCCGAGATTCAGGTCATCCGAGACATGGGAGTAGAGCTCAGAACCGGAGTTGACATCGGCAGAGACGTCACCATCGCCCAGCTTCGCGAGCAGGGCTACAGGGCTTTCTTCCTCGCCATTGGGGCGCATGAGTGTAAGGTCCTCGGGGTAGAAGGAGAAAGTCTCGAAGGGGTGTATCCGGGAACGGATTTCCTTCTCCGGCTCAATCTCGGTGAAGCCATTACCCTCGGAGACCAGGTAGCCGTAGTGGGCGGTGGCAACGTGGCCATGGATGCCGTGCGCAGCGCCAAGCGACTGGGTGCGGCCAGGCCGTTTATCGTTTACCGCCGAAGCCACGAGGAAATGCCGGCCAACGAGGAAGAAATCGAAGAATGCCGCGAAGAAGGCATCGAGATCATGACCCTCACCACCCCCACTCGTATCATTGGGGAAAATGGACGTGTCAAGGCCATTGAATGCATCCGAATGACGCTGGGAGAATCCGATGCGAGCGGCAGGCGACGTCCTGTCCCCATTCCGGGCTCGGAATTCACGATGGAGGCCGATGCCGTTATTGCTGCCATCGGCCAGGAATCCGACTGGGCCTGCCTCACTTCCGAGTGCACCTGCACCCTGAGTGACTGGGGGACGGTGCGTGTCGATCCTCTGACCTTGCAGACCGACGATGCGGATATTTTCGCTGGCGGGGACGCCGTGACCGGCCCCAAGACAGTTATCAAGGCCATCGCCGCTGGAAAACAGGCGGCTATCTCGATTGGGCGCTTCATCGAAGGCAGCGATCTTAAAGAAGGTCGCGAAAAGGGATGGCACGCTGTGGAAGAGATCCGCACCGAGGGCTATGATCGCGTCCCCCGCGAGCAGATGCCACGGCTCGATCCCGAAGATCGCCTGACGAGCTTCAAGGAAGTGCAGCAGGGGTTCTCTGAGGATCAGGTGCTGACGGAAGCGGCACGGTGCCTGGCCTGTGGGATTTGCTCGGAGTGCCTCCAGTGCCTGGAAACTTGCGGTCTGCGAGGAGCCATAAGGCATGATGGGGTGTCTGAACAAGGTCCCGAACATGCCGGCGTGATGATCATTGCGGACCCCGATGCGGCGCCTCCCATCAGAGGCGAAGACGTCATTCGCGCCTATAGCAGGAAATCCGCCAGAGACGACGTCTATGCCATGATGCTGCGCGGTTTTGCCGCAGCGGCGGAAGCGATGCTCATCCTGGGCGGCAGCTCTCAGCGCCTGAAGGGCCATGGCCTCTCCTTCTCGCCGCCTGATCCTCAGCTTTCGCCGGAAATTCGCATCGGAGTCTTTGTCTGCCGCTGCCAGGATTCGCTGGGATGGACAGCAGGATTGGATGAGTACCTCGCGACCCTTACCAGCCAGCCCGATGTGGTGCATGCCGGAGCCCTGCTTTCCGCGTGTGTCCCGGAGGGCTCGACGGCGATCCTGAGGACCATCCGCGAACACCGCCTGACCCGTGTGGTTATGGCCTCCTGCGTCTGCTGCCCGTTGGATTTTGTCTGCAGTTCGTGCACCGACCAGCGCAGTCGCCTCAAAAACGCCCTATTCAATGCCACCGGCATCAGCCGCGCCATGGTGGAGACGTGCAACCTGAGAGGCGAAGCCCTGCGCTTTCTCAGCGAAGATCCCGAACTGGGACTCGATCGCTTTCGGGGCCTCATCAGAAGATCCATAGGACGAGCCCGCCATCTCAAATCTCTGCCCGCCCCGGCCCGGCGTTACAATTTCACCACGGCGGTCATCGCCGATTCCGAGGCTTCCATCAAGAGCGCCCTGTCCCTGGCTGAAGCCGGTATGGAGGTCTTCCTCTTCGGTTCAAGCGAAAGAGCTCTCATCGATCCTCTGCCTCACCCAAACATCCAGAGCTTCTGCGGATCAGTGGTGAAACGCCTGCGAGGCACGGTGGGAAACTTCGAGGTGACCGCCGAAATCTCGGGGCAGCAGCAGGAATTCTACGTCGGCGCGGTTATCTTTGGAGATGCTTCGCGCAAACGCATTCCCTACCTGCCCCTCGAAGAACTCCCCCCACGATTGGTAGATTCGACGATGCAAAGGCAGGGAGTTAGCGGCACTCCGTTTTTCACGCCGGGGTCCACATCCGTTCCCGGCCTGTTCCTGGCAAATCCCCCGGGAATCAGTGTTTCCGAACGCACCAAAGGTACTGCGGCGGCTATTCTGGCGGCTTCGGTCATGCCTCGGGGGCCTCGCCAGAACAAAGGCTACACGGTGGTGATCGACGAACTCCTTTGTCGTGGCTGCGGTCGTTGTATCGATATCTGTCCTTACCACGCGGTAAGTTTTGCTAAGAATGCGGTAGGCGGGTGGCACGGGGTCGTAGACCAGGCTCTCTGCAAAGGCTGCGGCAACTGCATCGCCATTTGCCCGTCCAGCGCCGCCGACTGCCCTTATCGCAACCGTCGGTACCTGGAACAGATGATTGATGAAGTGCTTTTGTAGTGGCTAGTGGCTAGTGATTAGTGATTTATATGAAATTACTCCCGTCATACCGGCGAAAGCCGGTATCCAGGCTATTCTTCTGGA
Source organism: Syntrophobacteraceae bacterium (assembly GCA_017881795.1). Classification (GTDB taxonomy): domain Bacteria; phylum Desulfobacterota; class Syntrophobacteria; order Syntrophobacterales; family Syntrophobacteraceae; genus JADGQM01. The sequence continues at coordinate 39 of JADGQM010000274.1, read as the reverse complement.
TTCCGGCGTACGCCGGAATGACGCAGAGGACTTTCATGC
>JADGQM010000060.1 GCA_017881795.1 Syntrophobacteraceae bacterium | reverse complement strand
AGCATCTGGTGATCGAGGATCATGTTGGCAAAGAGCGCCGCGTTGAAGGCAAAGATGATGGAAAGCCCGCCCAGCAGGGGCGTCTTTCGCTCGTGGATCTTGCGCCCGCCGGGGACGTCCACGATGTCGAGCCGGACCGCCACCCACATGATGAACGGGGTGAGTGCCCCCGAGAGGCAGCACGACAGCAGCAGGATGTAAAGCCAGCGCTTTCCGATCTCGAAGAAGTACTGGCTGAAGGTGGGGATCACCAGCAGGCAGGATACGATCGTCGCCACGTACCAGAAGATCCGTCGCGGGAGTATCTGCCTGAAGGGTGCCGTAAACAGGGTCATTCCATCCAGCCTCGTATCGGTTTTCAGACTCCCTTGCCCGTACAGTGCTTCGGCAGCACCGACCGCAACGCCTTCGCGACGACGTCCACCTCTGCGCCGGTGAGCGCCGGGTAGAGCGGCACCGACACAGCGCGCCTCCAGACGTCCTCCGTCGCCTCATAGCCCGAAAGCCCGAGGTAGCGGTGAAGGGGCCTGAATACAGGCCTGCGACATTCGACGCCGCGGCGCTTCATCTCCTCGATGAAGGGCTCCGCGTCACCGTCGAGCAGCAGCACGTAGCGGTACCAGACCGGCTCGCACTCGCCCGGGGCGCAGGGCACCGGGAGGCCCAGCCTGCAGAGCACGTCGTTGTATAGATCGGCAATCTCGCGCCTCCGGGCGATAAACGTCGTCAGCTTCCGCAGCTGGCTCAGACCGAGGGCCGCCTGCATGTCCGTCATTTTGTAGTTGAAGCGGACCCGGAAATCTTCCTTTTCGTCCATGGCGCGCAGGTCGCGAACATCCGCCAGAAGGGCCCCGTCGCTGCCGAGGACCATGCCGCCCTCGCCTGTGGCCATCATCTTTGTGGCGTAGAAGGAACAGACGGCCAGCGTGCCGAAGCCCCCCGTGCGCCTGCCGTGGCGGCGGCTCCCCAGGGCCAGGGCCAGGTCTTCCACCACCGGGACGCCCAGTGCCCCCAGGGCATCCAGGTCGGCCGGCAGCCCGAACATGTGGGGAACGATGACGGCCCGGGTCTTCGGGGTAATCCGCCGCTTCGCATCGTCGGCCGAGAGGTTGAAGGTCGACGGGTCGATGTCGGCCACCACGGGAGTGGCCCCGGTGTAGAGAACGGCGTTCAGCACGGCCGGGCAGACGTAGCTCGGCACAATGACCTCGCAGCCGGGACCCACCTTGAGGGCCACGAGCGCCAGGTGCAGCGCCGCCGCGCCGGAGCTGACGGCCACGGCGCCCTTCACGCCGACAAAGGAGGCCATGCGGCTCTCGAAGTGGGCCACCTCCCCGTCCTGGGCAAGCTGCCCCGAGAGCATGCCGGAAAAGGCGCTGCCATTATCAATGGGCTGACCTTGATTGTCGAAATCAGCCGGATAGGCAGTGCTGTCCGAGGAGCTCAGGTAAAAGAAGCTCGCCCCCAGATCGGTGCTCATGCCACACCAGGGCAGCTTGAAATTCCGTGAGAGGTCAAACTGGACAAACCATCCAGGATAGTGGGATACTTCCCGGTAGCCGGTGACCCCGACCGTCAGCCAGGGAAAGGCATAAGAGAGACCGCCGTAGACTTCAAAGGAGTCCAGGGCACTATCGTAAGCATAATAAATGCCGCCGATGGAACCACTCAGGTCGCCAACAATGGCATGGGTATAGGAGAAGGTCAAATCCGTCTCATTCCAGGTGGCGCCTTTGTAGGGAGGAGGGGAACCGGGAGGTTTGGCATTGGTGTCGAAGTTCCCCCAAACATTGAGAGAAAAACCCTTGTAGCTTGCGGTCATAGACGGTTGAATGATCGCGCTGTTCTGGCTAAGGCCAAAGCCTCTCCAGACATACTGGCTGAGGATGTCGGTATAAATGCTGGCGGTCGGCTTGTCCTCTTCGCCCTCGGCCCTCACCAAGGCACTGGAAATCATCACAAGCGATAGCGCCATAAAAACACAAATGCATAATCTCGTTTTCTTGAAATTAGACTCTCTCATCACATAGCCCCTTTTATGAAGGAGGCCAGAAAGAAAAATGTCGATTATTGCTCTTCATTTTTTGACCGCTGGCCTCCGAATTCAAGTGTCTGTTATCCTTCCGTCACCAATAGAAAACTCTTGGCTGTCTTGTCACATGCTTTCAACGGTGTACCAATGCCATCACCACCACCACCTCCTCTCCGGCAAAACGCTTTCACCGCATGAATCTTGGCAGGAAGTGTGCCAAACCAAAGTAAGGGGGTGTCCGAGTGAAAGAAACGAGCCTATCTTCTCGACATCGTGGTCATTTTCGATTTATAATGGGTATTGTCTGGTTTTATAAAGGATTCAAATACTAAACATTTTTGTTCATTAATTTGTAATTTATTGAGCCTTTCAAACAAATGTGAAACTCTTGAACTATTTTTTGTGGAGCGTGAGGTGGACGAAAACGTCTTAGAAGAAAAACTGGCAGAGGAATTGCTTGAGGGGTGGCAAGTTGTCCCGACGGGCAGCGGTTTTTTGGTGACAACAGCCTGGCGTTGGCCCACTGGCGAAATGATCGAGATTTCTGTCAGGAAAGTCGCTGAGCGGGATGACCTCTATTTGGTAACCGATGGGGGCGAGCTTTTCAATTTTCTCTTCGCCAGAGGCATCGATCTCCGTCAGGATGATCGCAACATGAAATTACTGCAAAGCATCGCCGCCGGTTCCGCAGCCAAGATGATCGATTACCAGATCGTCAGAGGGTCAAACGATGATGACCTCCCCCGGAGTATCAGGTTGATTGCGGAGGCCGTAAAGGAGGGGGCATTCCTTTTGTGGCATCTGCTCGTTTGAGAATTGCCCGGCCGATGGGACCGAAGGCGAGAGAAGAAAACGTGAGCAAAGAAAGAGGTGACTAGTGGCTAGTGACTAGCCGTCCAGCCACTAACCACTAAGCACTAGTGCAAGTCGGCATAAATCTGTATCCGGTTCCAGTGGGCACGATGAAGCTGTGCCCACCCTACAGTGTCGCCAGTTTTGGGGCGGTAGAGGGGGGTAGGGTGGGTGCGTCTCTTTGTGCCCACCATGACCTGAGCACGGACTTACGCCCGGCTGTACTAGCCACTCATATACTCCACGGCCTTCCGCAGTCGTCGGAGAACGGCTTCCTTTCCAAGGACGTCAATGATTTCAAAAAGGCCGGGACTAACGGTCGATCCGGTTAGAGCAACCCTGGCGGGTTGCGCAACCTTGCCGAGCTTCAGTCCCATTTCCGATACCACCCCGTGGAAGGCGCTCTCAAGATTCGCCTCATTGAAAAGTTCCAGACTCTCCAGAGAAGCAATCAATTTCTTGAAGGGTTCAATCATATTCGGGGTCAGAAACTTTTTGGCGGCGGCGGGGTCGTAGCTGACGTCCTGCACCATATAAAAGTTCATGGCGTCGGCCATCTCCACCAGATCATGGGTGCGCGGCTGCAGGGTCCGGATGGCTTTGGCAAGGTACTCAGCGGGTTTCTTGGGGTGCTCGCGCGCCGCTAAAAAGGGCTCGAGCAGGGGCACCAGGGATTCAGCACTTCGGGCTCTGAGGTAATGGGCATTCAACCAGATAAATTTTTCCGGATCGAAGACACTCGGGGATTTCCCAACATTTTCCAGGCTGAAATGCTGAATGAGCTCTTCGCGGCTGAAAATCTCCTGGTCACCGTGCGACCATCCCAGGCGAACCAGGTAATTGATCAGGGCTTCGGGCAGGTATCCCATTTCCTTGTAGGCCATAACGGAGGTGGCGCCGTGGCGCTTGGACAGCTTCGCGCGATCCTGCCCGAGGATCATGGGGACGTGAGCGAAGCTGGGCAGGGGCACATCCAGGGCCTGGTAGATGAGAATTTGGCGCGGCGTGTTGGGAACATGGTCATCGCCCCGGATCACGTGCGTGATGTTCATGGTGATGTCGTCGATAACCACGGCAAAATTGTAGGTAGGGATGCCGTCACTGCGTTCGAGCACGAGATCATCGAGTTCGGCATTGTCGAAGAGGATCGGCCCCTTGATCAGATCGTTCAAGACGGTAGTCCCAAGTTGGGGGCAACGAAAACGAATCACCCGGTTCGGTCCCGGCCCTAATCCGCGGTCGCGACAGCGCCCGTCATATTTTGGTTTCCGGCCTTGCGCAAGGGCTGCCTGACGGTGTTCCTCCAAAGCCGCGGGCGTGCACTCGCAGTAGTAGGCATGACCGCGTTCCAGGAGCCGGTTCAGGTATTCTCGGTAGATTGCGAGGCGCTGCGTTTGAAAATAGGGTCCCTCGTCCCAATCCAACCCCAGCCATTCCATGGCATCCAGGATAGCCTTGATGGCGTCTTCTGTGGATCGGACAACGTCCGTGTCCTCGATCCTCAGGATGAATCTTCCACCGTGGTGCCGCGTAAACAGCCAGTTAAACAGAGCCGTGCGGGCGCCGCCGATATGGAGAAAGCCGGTGGGGCTCGGAGGAAAACGGGTAATAATCGGTTGCATGAATTTTTACACTCCTTTTCTGATCTCATTGGATAGTGAACCACCGGTTTTACGCATATCACAGTCGCCAACCGAACTCAAGAAAGAGGCGATCCCTGTCTTTTCAAGCCCTGGACTTGACAGATGGAACCTGGTGGGGATTGGTCCCATAGAAAATATCTCGCCACAGAACTCAAAACTTGCCCAATTTCCAATCATCTGGCAGTATACGAAAAAGTGCTGGGTGCTGAGCGCTGAACATGGTGCACGGGTGCTGCCAAGGCAGGTTCCCGTCTCACGACCCCATGCGGCAAGCCACAGCATGGTGCTTAGTACAGCTTTGCACAATGGGGTGACCACAGTCTTGACGCGTCATTCCGGTGACAACCGGAATCCAGAAGAACTTCCTGGATACCGGCTTTCGCCGGTATGACAAGCTGAATTTGGGACTCATTTCTGCGGTGCTATACTTAGCACGAGGCGGGTGAGATGAGATTGTTAAAATGCGGCTGCTATTTTGAAAAAGGCAAAATCCAGATGATGAAAAATAAGGCCCTCTGCTACGTCGCATTAGTTCTGATGGTCGCTGTTCTTTGGGGATGCAGCGGTACGCGTGAAGAATTGCCGCCACCTACGGTTGCCCCTGCTGTTTCGATCGTCAAAATCAGAGTAGTGGATGTTTCGAACGATACTCGCGAACTCTACGAAGTGGACGTGATCGGGATGATGTGGACGGCTTTGGATGATTCTCTGAAGAAGCGGGGCATGTTCTGGACGCCGGATGATCCTGGCCCGCCGCTCACGCTGGAGGCTCATGTCTTGAAGTACCAGGAGGGGAGCGTCTGGTTGCGTCCGATTTTACCCATGTGGGGAAAAACCGTGCTCACGACGAAGTGTGAGCTCAAGAGAGAGGGTCAGGTCGTCGCATCGGCGGAAGTTAAACGTTCGATATCCTTTGGCAGTGGAACGTTCACTGTTAACGCCTGGCGGAAAATCTTTGCAGGCGCGGCCGAAGACCTGGTCAACCAACTGACGCGGGGGTTGTAAGCGCTTTCGATCAAGGCATTTTTTTAAAAACGCTTGACTTTTCGCATCTCATTTATTAAACAGAAGCTCCCGCTTGGAAACAAAGGGTTGCCTGCCCCGGGGTAGGTGTGAGAAGGGCGGGTAGCTCAGCCGGGAGAGCACCGGCCTTACAAGCCGGGGGTCACAGGTTCGAACCCTGTTCCGCCCACCAAGGAAAACAGTTCGGGGTCGTAGTTAAGCTGGTTATAACGCCGGCCTGTCACGCCGGAGGCCGAGGGTTCAAGTCCCTTCGACCCCGCCAGTAGAGGAAAAGGAGTTAGCCGATATGGTTAGCTCCTTTTTTATTGTGGCGCTTTTTGTGGTGTCACCCATCAAACAATCAAACCCTTTTTCTTGGTTCCGGAAATTGTGTACTGGTTTCAAAATTTCCTTTTTCGTTCTTAACATATTTGTTATGGTTTAACCCGCGATGGAATGGACGATTGCTTGCTATAGTGACGATGTTTGTGCATGGATTGATGCTTTGCCGGTCGGTATCCGAGCCTATTACGCCAGGATTACGGAACGAATGAAAATCAGCGGTCCCAACCTGAAAATGCCTTTTACACGGGCGCTTGGTAATGATCTGTTTGAAATTCGCGCCATCGGCAAGGAGGGGATTGCCCGAATCTTTTATTGCACCGTTGTTAACCGTAAAATCATTATGCTGCATGGATTTATCAAGAAATCTCAAAAAACGCCACGAAAAGAGCTCTCTATCGCCAGAAAGAGAATGCAAGAGGTGCTTAGTCATGATGACCCACGATGAAATGGTTGCCAAATGGATGAAAGATCCCGAGTTTAAAAGGGAATACGATGCCCTGGAAGAAGAGTTTGCGCTTTTTGACGAATGTCTCAAAGCCAGACGTGAAGCCGGACTCACCCAGGAAGACGTGGCCGCTCGCATGGGAACAAAAGCCCCTGCCATAGCACGCCTGGAATCCAGTGGAGGAAAGAAGAAACATTCCCCTTCCCTGGCAACTTTGCGCCGGTATGCTGAAGCGGTCGGTTGTGAGCTCAAGATACACCTCGTAAGAAAGAAGAGATGATTTAATGGCAGTTTCATTTTCATAAGCTCTCAACATCAGGAATCACTCTGACCTCTCTCGCTGGTAGGGTGAGGTCAAACGTCCACCAATAGGTTCCATCCAGTTGATCCGCTTTGACTCTCCCTGATGCGAGAGAGTCGGCAAGCGATATATGGAGCTCATCGTAGAGATCACGAGGATCCATTTCAATCCAGTCTCCGGGGTAAAATTCAATCTCAATTCTCATGGCCTGTCCTGTGCCTGTTTTGGCATGTTAGTGATTTCCCATCGTCTGTCTTGCGATTCCCACTCCGAGGAAGAAGGCAGTTGGTCTTCCGGCGGGAGGCATTTTACAGAAATGGAGTGGGCTTGTGAATCTTTGTTGCCATAAAAATTTGTTTTGTGTTATCGGAAGGCTCCATGATTAACCTGGGATTTGTTCTGTGATGACGAGAAAGGAGATATGCTTTGAAACCGTTCCTCGCTTTCCTGCTTTTGGGGGTGTTGCTGTTGCCCGCATTCACGCATGCCGGCTCCTACTACAGCAGTGGATCTATTGACCAGGATCTGCAGTTCGAAGACTTCAAGATTGGTGATAACGGATATTTGACCGGCTTGATCGTCAATTCCTCCCCGCGCGCCCGGCAGGCCGTTAAGCTTGATGTGTGGACGACCAACACGCAAGAGACTCAGATCTACTGGAGAAAAACTTTGAATCTTGGCGATCTGGCGCCGGGAGCAAGAGTTGCGGTGAAAGAGCCGTACAAGATCGATCGGGAAGATCCCGACAAGACCAAATTTATGTTTCGAACCCCCGCTCCGGCGAATTTTAGAAATAAGTAGGCTTGGCAATCTTCGAATCACCGGGCCACCCGTTTGACATGGAAGACCAGAGAAAAGCTTCAAAATGAAGCTCGGTTTGTCAGCCAAGAAGGCGAATATATTTTTGAATCGTCGGCAGATTACGGATGAATTGGTGAGAAGCCAGCTCATTGCGGAGTCGGTCGGTCGGGTAGGAGATCCGAAACAGGGTAACCGTGTCGGCGTTGCGGTCGTACAGGACAGCGTTGGCGACGGGCGCCCCATCGCGGTAAGGACCGCCGATACTGCCTGCCTTTATCCAGTAGCGCGCCGTGGGATTGAGCTTGATGCTCAGCGGCCGATCGGGGCCTGGACGATGGATGCGCACGTCCTCAAGCTGCGGCGACTCGGTCTCACCCGGTAGTTCGTAAATTGCCGGCACATGGTCGTGACCGCTGAAAATCAGGCGGTGAGGATAATTTAGCCAGGCTTTCAAACATCCTGAAAGCGATCCTTCGTCAAGGTAATCGAAGCATTTTATCGTGGGAAGTTCTCCCTGCCGGGGAAGATGAAATGGACTGTGGTGTACCACGACGAAGTCATCTTTCTCGAGAATGAGCGGCAGGCTCAAGAGGTATTCGATCGCACCCGGCAGGGAGCTGAGCAATCCGGCATTGTAGGCGGTGGCCTGCATGCGATCCACTTGTTCGGGATGGTCCGCGAAGAGTCCCGAAACGAGCAGGTCGTGGTTTCCGGCCACGGTTGGGAAACCCAAAGTGCGCATGCGAGTCAAGGTGCGGTCGCCAAATGGCAACCATCCCACCAGGTCTCCCAGGCAGTAGATTGCGTCGGCTTTGACCTTATCCAAGTATTGAAGGCTCGCTTCCAGAGCGTAGGCATTGCCGTGGATATCGCCCAAGAAACAGGTGCGCATGACTTGTCCTATTCCTCCACCGTTTCAAACGTGCCATCATCCTTTTGGATGATTTTCATGTTCCGCCCACTGGGGTCAGTAAATCGTATCGTCCCACCATAGGTTTTCGGGGTACCTGGTTCGCGCGCTTTCCATCGTTTGACCTTGAGGAAGAGCAGAAGAAAAATCACCACTGCCACGATTGTTATCAGCAAATACCCCATGTTTGTCCTCATCGCAAGATAGTGAGATGCTGGTACCCGGGAATGGAATCCAGGAATGTTCTCAATGGTGTTAAATCAGCCGCGTTGTACCAGTCCTCGATCAGCCGAAAGGCTATGGAAAAACTCGAAGGGAGGCGGAGTACACCCTCCTCCAGACGGTCCTGGAAATCCTTTCGCGAGAACCAGCGTGCGTCCTCCAGTTCATGATCCATGAGCCGGATATTTTCGTCAATGGCCACGGCGGTGAAGCCGAGCATAATCGAGCTCGGAAACGGCCAGGGCTGGGATGAGTGATATTGCACCTCGCTCACCCGGATTCCCGTTTCCTCAAAGATTTCGCGAACGACAGCGTCTTCGAGGCTCTCTCCGGGTTCAACAAATCCGGCAATGGCTGAAAAAAAGCCCTGAGGCCACACCGACTGCCGCCCCAGCAAGCAGCGCTCTCCCGAATGAACCAAAGTGATTATCGCCGGATCAGTCCGCGGAAAGTGCTGCTCACCGCATTGCGGGTTCGTGCAAACCCTTCGGTGACCGCCATCGACGCTTACTGTTGGACCTCCACAGTCTCCGCAAAAACGGTGGCGGCGATGCCAGTGAGTCAGAGCTCGCGCATAGGCGAGCAGCGCCGCCTGGGAAGGCTCAAGCAAGGCTCCGAACCTTTTCAGATCATGAAACTGGCCGAATCTCGCCAGGTCGTCGGCGAAACCGGAGCTGTTCCGAGGCAAGTCCAGCGCAAAATAGGTCGTTGTCTCGTTCCTGCCAAGGAAGACGATGGTTTCGGCCGTCTTCAAGAGCTCCCCCATTTCGGCCCGGGCAAGCAGGACCGGTTGCGGGGCGGACTCCTCTGCGAAAAGCTGTTTGGAGTCCCACACGGGAATGAAGCAAGCGTCTGGGTTCTCCAGTTGTTCCGCAAGCCATTTTTCGTCCCGGCGTTTGAGGGTCAGACGATCGATGGGGTTTGCTGCAAAATAGTTCAGGGCGGAGCGTCGGTAATGATCCATCTCAAGGCGCCTTATATTTCTGCAGATCCTTGGGCACCCACCACTGGCGTGGAGTCAACCCCATGGGATAGACAATCACATTCTGAAAACGCCGGGCCACCGCCACCAGTGCATCGGTGGTGAACAGAAAGGTGTACGGCTGCTCCTCATACAGGATTTCACTGAAACGGTAATACATCTGGCGCCGTTTCAGCGGATCAAATTCCTGCCGGGCGGCTTCAATGAGGCGATCAGCCTCTTCATTCTGAAATCCCACGAAATTGGACCCCTTGTCAGCTTGCGAGGAGTGCCAGAGTTGATAGGGATCCGTATCCCATCCGAGGCTCCATCCCATGGTGCAGGCATCGAAGTTGTGATCCTCAATCCTTTGGACGAAGACAGCCCACTCCAGCTTGCGAATCGCCGTCTTGATCCCCACCCCTTTGAGATTTTCCTGAAGGATCGTCGCGATTTGTTCTCCAAACTTTGAACCGGCAGAAATCAGGAATTCAAAAGCAAACGGGACTCCTTCGCGGTCCACCACGCCATCTCCATCGTGGTCCTCCCAGCCCGCAGCCTTGAGCAGCTCAACCGCAGCCTTGGGATCGTAAGGGTGAGGCTTCAGGTTGTGATCATATTCCGGGCTGTTGATATAGAAAGTGCCGCTGACCACGGTTCCGAGTCCGAAGAGGACCTTCTTGAGGATCATTTCGCGATCGAGCAACAGGGTCATCGCCAGCCGCACTCTGCGGTCCGCAAACATGGGCCGGCGTGTGTTCCAGCCTATGTAGGAGTAACTCGGCAGGGGGTACTTTAATTTCTGGAAATTCTCGTCGAATCGCTTGGTCTGGGTCTGCCTCACCCATTGAATCGGACGCAGGCCCATGAAATCCATCCCACCCTGCTTCAAAACCTGGAGCGCCACGGTGGAATCGGTGATGATCTTGAAGACGATCCTATTCAGATGAGGCTTCTCTCCCCAGTATGCTTCATTGCGGGTGAGGACGATCTCTTTGCCCGTTTCCCAGTGCAGCAGCCGGTAAGGTCCCGTGCCTACGGGCTGGCGGCCGATGGGATGCTGATTGAAGTTGTCGGAGTCCTTAAAAAGATGGGCCGGAACGATCGGGATGCCGCCACAGAACTCCAGGGCTTTGAAGTAGGGGATGCGGTAGTGATAGCGCACTGTATAGTCGTCGATGATTTCCAGTCGTTCAATGTCCTGGTAGTAATTACGCAGATGCGCCGCATCCACCTTGGGGTCCTTGATGCGTTCGAAGGAGAAGAGAATATCCTGTGCCGTGAACGGCTGACCGTCCTGCCAACGAATGTTCTTTTTCAAATGGAAGAGGTACTGGAGGTGGTCATCTGAGATCTCCCAGCCTTCTGCCAGCACCGGCACCAGTTCCATAGTCTTCTCATCGCGCTTCAGGAGGGATTCGTAGATATACTCGTCGATATTGGAAGCGTAGGCATCTGTAGCCGTAATCGGGTTTAGGGTTGCAGGCTCGGCGCTGAGGTGACTGATCAGCCAGTCGCCATCAACCGGCGCCTCTTGCTCGGCCGTCACCTGGGGCGGGCCTGTGAGCAGGTAGCAAACCAGCAGGATGAACAGCCTCAGCCATAAAAGGGAGCGCGTGGACATCGATTTTCGCCTCGCTGGAAATGGGATGACCGCGCTGGCAGGCTGGGAAGCCTGCTCCACGGATTTTGAAACTATTATTCTGAAAATCTATAGCATGAGAAAGGGCATAAAAAAACCCCTTCTCTGCTCTAGTACGCCTAGGCGAAAGTTTTTTACCAATTCGACCACCATTTGACCCGATTGTGAAGGGGCGACCGGCCGGTCGCCCCTACCGGCTTGAGAAGATCACGCTATGAGGACTCACAACTTACTGGTATCGATATTGCGGATAAAAGTTTTGACGTCGCTCATCCAAGCTTCCAACTGCTGCTCCCGTTCCTGGTTGGCCGGATCTTTTTCTGCAGCCTTCACCTCAACGTTTCCATGAGGCTGCGGGCTCGCTACATCGTCCATGGCCTGATTGGTCTCGAGTGCCGAAAACTCATTTTCTTTGTAATAATCCAAATGCGCGGAAATGGTTGCCATAGCTTTCATCTTGGCCTCCTTTATCTTTCTGTAATCTCTCGCTTCGCCCAGAAATTAATCACCATTTTTGCATTGTAAAGTGGTTTTAAGTTCGAACAATGCTCACCGGATCACCGCAATGAAGGCCACAGATCTCTGCGGCACGGCCCTGGTTGATGGCAATTTCCAGGCGCCTGCTACTGCCCACAAGGGCCATCACCACCCCAGGTTCTTGATCTCCGTAAGTGTCAAAGACCCTCGATATGCTCAAACCGCCAGTCCTTACTGCTATGGGAGAGCCCGGTGCAAAGCGTTCGATCATTTCGGAGCTCACATTGGTAACGGCATTCCCAAAGTTGTCGATATGAATGATCTCACCGCGAATCTCCTCCCCTGTCTCGACAGCGGAAGCCCATGATGCCATTTGTGGTGTACAAGGAGGACCCAGTGCACGAGGGGCCAGTCCCAAAGCGAGGTGACCCGCTACCGGTGCGAAGATGTCACGACCATGAAAGGTCTTGCTCACAGTAGGTCGCCAAAAGGCAGGGTTCTCAAGGCTGAAAGCTTCCCATGCGGAGGTGTCTCGCAAGACCAATGAAAAGAGACCGTTATCCGGTCCCACAAACAAGTGACGATCCAGTTCTATTACCAGCCCTCGTCGTGCACTTCCCACTCCCGGGTCAATAACCACCAGATGAATCGTACCTGAGGGGAAATCGTGATAAACAGTAGCGAGCAAAAAAGCCCCTGCGCGGACATCCTGGGGAGCCACGAGATGGGAGATGTCGATCAGGCGGGCTTCGGGGCAAACCGTCAGGATCGCCCCTTTCATGCTCGCCACATAGGAGTCTTCAAGCCCGAAATCAGTAAGCAGCGTAATAATAGGCGTTAGCATTGTTGGGTACCAGTGGTTAGTGATTAGTGGTCAGCCACAGGTCAAGCTGATACTCACTTACGCCAAGAGCTACGGAACTGTCCAAAAACTACATGCTCTCATTTCAGCCTTTTTTCAAACCACGAAGAACACGAAGAGCACGAAGGAATCACTTCGTGTCCTTCGTGTTCTTCGTGGTAAAAGAATGCCTTTTATTTTTGGACGGTCACTAAGAGCTAAGAGCCAACAGCTAAGAGCTAAACGTTAGGCGCTTTTTCCATCGGATACATGCTGTCGATGCCGGATCAGGGCTGGGGTTCCGTAATCATATTCATGCCGCAGTTGGAGGAGGATCACTGCTCCCAGAACCAGCATCACTCCCAAGATTTGAAGCGGCTCCAGAGCTTCACCCAGAAAAAAGTATGAAATGATTCCCGCCGAGATAGGTTCCAGAGTAGCGGTGATGCTTGCCCGTGTGGAACGGATCAGGTTGATGGCGTCGAAATAGAGACCGAAGGGGACGATGGTGCCCAAAATGGCAATGTACAAAATCAATCCCCAGGCGCTGGCGGAGTAAGTTACGGAGAACGCTTCGAAAGGGCGGGGAGCGGCTTTCCAAAACAAGTGAGCGCTGTTCCAAAAAATTGCGGCGAAGAGGATGGCATAAAAGAGCACCGTCCAGGGATGATAGGAGTGCATCCCTTTCTCTCCATAAAGCGAATACCAGGCGAAGGCAACCGCGCAAAGAAGACCGCAAAGGACTCCCTCCCGGTTCAGTGAGAGGAGGTCAAAATTGTAGGCCCCAACGACCAGGTAGCAGCCAATGGTGGCGCATGCAACCGCAAGCATGGTCGCCCGCGTCAGCGTGTCCCGCGCAAAAATCAAGGAATACAAGGCGATCAGCACCGGCGCCAGGTATTGAAGCAAAATCGCCACCGCCACCTTGATCTTACTGATGGTCAGAAGGTACGTAAACTGAACCATGGCCATACCGGTAGTACCCAACAGGACAAAGTAGAGTATGTCTCGGCGGGCAATCCGGAGCAGCGCGGGGCGATGCACCAGAAGCCACAGGAAGAGCAGCGCGATGCCGATGGTCAACCGCAGTTGCACCAGCTCAAAAGGGGTCACACCGTGGGCGAAGAGGTACTTCGCTGATGATCCGGATACTGCCCACATGAGCGCGGCGGCGGCCACATAAAGATAACCCCGCCGAGGAATGCCAGGTGGTGTTGAGATACTGTTCATGGTCTCCACTGAGTCCGGATTCTTAGCAACGGATAGATGGCGCTTTCCCCTGCACTTTACCACAAGACCGCCGGTGAAGCTCATTTTTTCAGCCATATTCAACACTCTACTCGTTTTTCGATTTGCGATGTTCGTGCGCTTTGCTAACATAAGCAGTTGAGGAATTCAGGAGGGTAATTGCCGAGCTTGGTCGGGACCAAGCCGGAGAAGAGCGGAGTTTACTTCTTAGGAGGGAATTTGAAAGGAGGGCGAATGGGCCAGCTAGTAAGTCCTGCCATTGAAGATTTGACCCGGTTTGCGATTGATGTGTTGCGTCGCGCTGGAGATGAAGCGTTGCACTACTACGGCAAGGGGGACCCCCGGGTGAAGTTTGATTCCGATCTGGTTACCGAAGCCGAACTTCATCTGGTCGACTATTTCCGGAATCAACTTCAGGCTCAGTTCCCCGAGCACGGCATATTTGGTGATGAGCTGCCGAAGCAGGACTACGTCCATGGAGAGAAACGATATCTCTGGATTTACGATGCCTTGGATGGAGTTGCCAATTTTCAAGCGGGCATCCCCATTTGGGGGACTTCCCTTGCGCTCCTTGAGAACTTCTGGCCTATTTTCGGGGTCTTTTACATGCCGGTGACAGGGGACCTCTTCCATGCTCAGGCCGGTCAACAGGCCTGGTGGGAGGACGTCCCGATAGTTATTCCTGACCATGGGGAAGTCAGCAACGAAAGCGTGCTCCTGACCTATTCCCGGTTTCACAATCACTATCGATCCACCTTTCCCGGTAAAATCCGCAACCTCGGCAGCACCGCCGCCCACCTCTGCTACGTGGCCAGAGGGTGCGCCGAAGGAGCTTTGCTGGCCAGCGTCTCCTATCAAGATCTGGCGGCAGCACAAATTATCCTGACCGCTGCAGGCGGTAAGATCTGCAAACTTGATGGTCAGGAATTTTACCTCAGCGATTATCTCGATGGCGAGCGGATCGAGGAACACCTCCTTGCCGCCCCCGAAGGCTCCCATGCCGCCATTACGATGTATCTGAGGGAACCGGAGTAGGTGGGGAGTAGGGAGTAAGGAGTAGGGAGTAAGAAGTCGAGAGTAAGGGATAAATGCCTATGATTACTGTGCCCATGAGTGAGATTGCCAATCGGCTCGTTTCTTTGCAGACCCTGCTGCAGAAGGATGGAGTCGAGGTGGCGATCATCCGTCAGAATGCGGACCTCTTCTATTTTACGGGCACGGTGCAGGACGCCTACCTGATTGTGCCCGCTTCGGGAACGCCCGTATTCCTGGTCCGGCGGGATGTGGACCGGGCGGGAGAGCAGTCTCCGATCCGCCCGATCGTGCCGCTCAAGAGCGTGAAGGAACTCTCCCAGGCGGTCTTTGAAGCCTGTGGTAATGCCTCCCCGAAACGGCTGGGTCTGGAATTGGACGTTTTGCCCGCCAACATTTTTTTCTTTTTTGATGAAAAGCTTTTCCCCAAACAACAGATTGTTGACATCAGCGGCCACGTCCGCCACGTTCGAATGGTGAAATCGCCCTGGGAACTGGAAGTGATGCGTTGCGCCGGCGGGGTCTCCCGGGCCGTCGCCGATGCGGTGCCACAACTGCTTCGGGAAGGGATAAGCGAGTTGGAACTGAGCATCGGGCTCGAGGCTGTCGCCAGAAGAGCAGGGCATCTGGGGCTGCTCCGCCTGCGCGGTTTTAATATGGACATGTATTTCGGTCATGTGCTCTCGGGCCCTGAGGCTGCCATCCCGGCTTATGGCGATGCGCCCACAGGCGGTCTTGGGGTAAGCGCCGCGTTTGGTCAGGGGGCGAGTGAACGGCGGATCCGGGCAGGCGAAATGGTGAGCGTCGATATCATGATGAACTATCAGGGTTACCTGAGTGACCAGACACGCAATTTCTGCATCGGTCCTCCTCCCCCAAGGCTGGAGGAAGCCTACCGGTTCGTGCAGGAAATCCACCGGCGCTTCCGCGAAACCGCCAGACCGGGGGCCGTTACCGGTGAGCTTTACGAGCTTGTCTGGCAATGGGTCACGGAAGCTGGATTGGATGAATGGTTTATGGGCTATGGCGCCGGGCGGGTGGCATTCATCGGGCACGGGTTGGGCATCGAAGTGGATGAGTTCCCGTTCATCGCTCAGGGGCAGAAACTGTTGCTTCAGGAAGGGATGACATTCGCCTTCGAGCCCAAGTTCATCATGCCCGGTCTGGGTATCACCGGCCTCGAAAATACCTATGTGGTCACTTCCGGTGGTCTCGATTCGTTGAACACGGCAACCGAGGACCTTGTCATCATCTAGAATGCTGAATATCAGGTGAGGTTCTTGCAAAACTCATTGACCCCCGTCACCCCGGCGAAAGCCAGGGTCCAGAAAACCTTAAAGAACCTGGATTCCTGCTTTCGCAGGAATGACGAAAAGGGGGCTATCACATTCTTTTTAGGCACGCTCTAAGGAAGAAGGTTATTCTTGCACGTCGTCTTGCAAATCGTTTTGTTAACCCTCTTTATCTTTGCCGCGCTCTCTTATGGCGCGGTGCACTACTGGGCATACTCGATTGTTTTCGGCGTCACCTTCCTGTTCTGTGCGATGGTGTTTCTGCAATCCGGCCTTTCTTTCTTGCGAAGCAACCGCCGTGGAGAAAATGAATGGTCCGTTGCACGTTCACCGTTCCGAGGGCCATTCGTATTCTTCCTCGCCGCCTTCATGGGTTTCGTTCTTCTCCAACTTGCACCCCTGTCCAATTCTTTTCTTAAGGTTCTCTCGCCTTACACGGCTTATCTTTATGGTCAAGTCCGTGACCTCACTGCCTATGGGACGGGAGCTATTGACCCGGGAAGCCCGATCGGGGGATATCTCAGTCTCGATCGGGATAAGACAGTAAAGAGCCTCCTGACCTTTGCCGCCTACCTGGGTTTTGCTTTCCTCGTCACCCGTGCGATTCGAGCGTCTCGCGATGCTAATCAATTTACCCTGGTACTCATCATTTTTTCGGTCGGGCTGTCACTGTACGGTCTATTGAGCTTGTTTTATGCCTCCCCAAAGATCGCGGGATGGAAAAATCCGCTCGGCTCGGGGGCCAGAGTGTCGGCAACCCTGGTCAA
>JADGQM010000273.1 GCA_017881795.1 Syntrophobacteraceae bacterium | reverse complement strand
ATTTCTTCCAGGTGCGCCCTATCTTCCCTCCCAGAAGTATCGCTCAGTACATATAGGGATCAGGGCCTATTGTTTTTCCGATCATCTCCTGCTAGGCGGTTTTCGGCATGCACGCTGAAACCGCTGTGATGCCAGGCCATGAGTTCTTCGATAAGCCCGTCGTTTATTTTGCCCCCAGCCTTCAGCAGGGCCAGGACCTTGGAACGGAAGATCTCTTCCAGCTCTTTTAGGTCTTCCTTCGAGAGTCTCAGAACATGTTTTGGGCAGACCATGGAAGGTCCTGGTCGAGCGAAACACCCCATCCGCGACAATAGCGTGTAGTTTGGGACGAAACCTGGCGTAATCCCCGAAAGTGCGGATCACCATGATCATCCCCAGGATGCCGTCATCGAGGCCCAGCACCGTGCGGAAGAACATCTGCAGGCTCTCGTTGGCACAGTGGCACAGCCGGGTCAGGAGTTTCCGGTCGTACTTAAAATAGATGCGCAGCATGATCGGAATGCGGAAGACGAACTGTCGATGCGGGACGGGATAGAAGATATTAGTTGGCTTTGAAATCTTCATAATGGTTGTTGAATATCTTCCACAAGGGAGAATCGGTAGGCTATCGGGGTTGGTAGACCAGCGAATGGGCGGGCATTGGAAATGCCTCGCACAGCACCCGGCTTCACTTTTGGACAATGCCGCTGGTGCATGACCAGTATCGAGTGCACCCGTCGGCTGAGCTTCGACGCACGCCGGTGCGGCATGTCACCGCACATTTCGCCGTGACCCGGTTCGGTCGTTAAGGCGTTGCCCTGTTAGCGCGTATAAGAAAAAATGATTTGCCGCCCATCTTGTCGATTTGGTCCCTGCCAGATTTTGCCGACTCCATCTTTTCCTGCAAGACCAAGATCGATTTAATCAGGATGCCGGCTCCAGCGATTACCAGAACGGGCCACATCATTTTGAGAGCCATGAGGAGCCCATTTGTCCAAATCTGCATTATTGGAAGTTCAAATTTCATGTGGCAATCCTTGTTGTGATGGGGTGAGAATCTTCCATAGGAGGGACGATAAAAGAAGACCTAACCGCTCATGTATCCCAAGCATGCCTTACTGTTTGGAGGCTAAAACTGAACGCAGCAAGGAGATCATCTCCTTCGCCTTCGTAGTGAACCGCTAAATATGGTAAGTGGTAATAAAAGCAGTTCACCCAGACGCAGAAGATGATGAAAAAGATGAAGGGCGGGGGAATGGCCAAGATGATGCGTGCCCCCGGGCGGGTTCCGGATGTAGGATTCTTACCATGCATTACCGCGTCTTTTATTGCTTGGAGAGGTGCGGTGGGTCCGTCTCCTCCGCCAGCGCGGTGGAGATGAGCGCTCGTACCATCTGCGAACAGTTGCTGCCACGGCTCCAGGCAGAGGATGACTATCTCGGCATCATCGACCCTAAGGAGAACATCCTGCAGATTCTTTGCGAACGCGATGCCGGCCGTTATTGGGTCGAATTGCCGATGGATGCGGCTAAGGCATCCTACGGCAAGCACATGAGCCTGTGCATTCGTGGCCCAATTGCCCGCGTTGTTCGATACCAAGGCGATCCCGGGGATGGCCTACCGGCCCTGGTAAGCCGGGTTTCCTTTCCTGACCCCACCGTATTCACGACACTGCCCCGCGGTGTCATCCATAGGGCCGGCGTTCCGCGCCACGAGCGCTAATGGCCAAAATGATGATCTTGGCCCCAGGCGATTGATCCCTTTGGGACAGCGGTCGCTCACCCTCAGCCTATTTCTTCTGAAGGTAATTTCTGCATCCTATCTCCGCGTCCCGATAGCCGGTGCGACGACGCCTTAGAATCGTTTCACGCGAGAAGTCGGTTGCTGCATCGCCAGGCTCTGGTTCGGTGTTCTCGATCTCGATCAAATGCTCGTAGACTGGAGACCAACCGTTCAGCACCTTGAACGCCTCCTGGTATCCTGGAACGGCAGAAAGCTCTTGCTTGGCCTCCTTCGAGAGCGTGCTTTCCATTTCCTCCTTGAACCGGATGAGTTTTCTGGTTTGTTCGGCGCGGTGGATGTCTGAGGACGTCTTGTTGGAGAACAGGATTTCGAGGTATCTGTCCATGACTTCCGACATGTTCTTTGGTACCTGGCCCTTGCGGGGGAACAGGTTGACCACGATCATCAGGTCCACTGACTGCGATTCCCCGCCGACTTTCTCTTCCAAGGCATGGATCACAGGGGACAGCGGCGTGTTGTTGAATAAGCCGCCGTCGACATATGTGCTGGAGTGGCCGTGCTCATTCCGCGCGGCCGTCGGTGGGAATCCCGGCGGCAGTGCGCCACTGGCCAGGACGTGGTCCGGTTCGATCTGCATCTTCTGGCTGTCGAATGAGTCGATATCCCCGGTTTCGATGTTCGTCGCCGTCAGGATCAAGCGCGGTCGTTCGGTGTTGCCGGGTTTCAGCTCATCAAAGGCCACATGTTTTCTCAGCGTCTCGCGTAGCGGATTGGTATCGGCGAAGCTGGTCCACTCCAGGACCTTGTAAAAATCCGTGCGTGGGCGATACATGGCGGGATTGCCGAATGGCAAGTGAAAAAGCTTGTTGACTTCTTTCGGAACAAATGGAAAGTCGAGTATCGTCAACTCGTTCCAGACCGCGTTCAGGGTATCCAGCGGTTCCTGAGTGCGCGCACCGCACAGCAAGGTGGCGTTGATCGCCCCGATGGAGACGCCAGACACAATCTTGATCTCTATCAAGCCCTGCCGCTTCTTCTCCAAGAGGTACTGGATGACACCCACCTCGTATGCGCCCAGTGCGCCTCCCCCTTGAAGCACTATGCCGACCGTCTTCTGTTGGATCCCGTTCATGAACTACCCCTCAATTATTGTATTTGGTTGATGGCCGCAGAACCCGTTGCCCAAGGACAATGAAGGTGATGGTGATGGTGATGGTGATGAGAAATCGCTTTTTGAGGCTTTTCGAGTAGCACGTGTCGTCGATTCTGTCAAGGACATTTTTGTGGCGATTTTTTGGGATGTGAAGACAAGAACCACCACGGTGTGGCACCGTGGTAGTCGCAATGATGGGCAGCTCGCTGCAACTTGGTCTTCTGGCGTGTTGTCTTGATTGCGGAGCGCTTGAAAGAGGCTGTTTGCCCCGGTATTAGTGCAAACTGCTCCGGTGGCACCGGCGGGGTTTGTCTCCAGCGTCGAAATCTAGTTCTAGATCATGGCAGGCTCTTCATACCTGGGCCAGCCGTCGTCGAAATCCTCGATGGCGATTGGTCCAGGCTCAGGTGAGGGCGAATGTGTTCGATGATGTGGGGTTTGGAAAATAGGCTGATGATTTTCATTTCATGGCCGCATTGAATTGTGAAGATAGCTGCCTTCTGTACGTAATAATCCGTGACCAAGAATGTGAAGATTTTAAAAGCATATCGCCAACAAACGGCCCCCACTTTCAAAGTTCGGGTGCTGTTAAGATAAACGCACTTTTCAAGAGATCACATAATCGAGTTCCCATCGCAGCGGTCGGGCAGCCTTGGCCTTATGTGAGCCGCAAATGAGAGAGGCAGAGCCATTGCTGACCCTGCCTCATGCGTTATTCACACTCCATGTTCAAACTACTTGCACGGCTTAATCACGACTGCCGATGACATGCTGACCGTGGAGTCTGCCTTTTTTAACGCGGCCACAGGTTGTTTACTGGTCCTTCGGTCCCACGACCGTCAGGGTGTAGGTTACGCGAAGTGCAAAATCATACGCTGGAGCTTTGCCAAAGGTTTGCAGTTTGTATGTTCCGGGTTTTTGCGGTTGCACTTGCACCCAATATCCATCAGCTTGAGTAAGTGACGGATTTGGATTGGGCTCGCAGAGAAATCCCCCAGGGCAATCGCTCGACATAATGTTTTCCGGGGAATAAGTAATGGAAAACGGAAGGACTGTGTGTACCCGTTTAACTTTAATGGGGTTCTGAGTCCAATTACCACTGGAATCGACGGGACCAAAATAGGCCTCAGCTGTGTCTTTGTCGACCGCATCTGCAACGGTCTTTGCGCATTCCCTGAGATAGCGTGTCTTCTTAAGGAGGTCTTGTGGAACAACGTTCCCTAAGGCTAATTCTCCGGCGGTATCGCACTCAGCGTTCAGCACGGGAATCAGGATTGTTTTTCCGAGGGGAATCTCGCACTTACGGTCGACCACTTGGACCCCGTTAACCGGACCTGGAGGGTTGTCAACATCAACAACCTTGAAAATCCCGCCGAGAAACCACTCCCCCCCTTGCTGCCCGACCATACAATAGTCTGCACCGGTCAGATCTGCGGCTTTAAGCGTCAAGGGATGTACCGATGAAGGTATAGAAAATGCCCACTGCCACCACTGGGCGGTCAATTCGGGTGTAATCTCAAGGCCTCCTCCGTCACACCCAAGGACAGTTCCTGTTGTCGCCAAGGATACAATTAGTGCAATCAGCGCCAACACACTCTTCCCGTGATTCGTTTTTTTAGTTTTCATGGTATGCTCCTCAGTAAATGGGTAAACTTATGGCAAACCTCCAGTATTTGCAGCAAAGCAAAAACTTATGTACAGGAATAAATTCTTCCAAGAACAACTAGGAATAAATTTGGAAGGTTGGTGGAGCACGGACACGGATACTGTAAATATCTGATCTGAGATGAAGGCACACATTGATTGGTAGGTGTAAGGTAGACAGAGTTTCGATATACAGCCAGACGACGTCTGGACCTTTATCTCCGCTGGCGTCGCCGATACACTCAATACTTGAAGAAAGAGGGAGAGCGGCAATGAGAGGCAGATTCCTGGCGGCGGCTCCGCTCATGGACCACTCAACAACCTCCCCGGTAACCGAGTTCTTCCAGAGAATCTCAGGACTGCCATCCCCGTTAAAATCGCCGACCCCAGCGATCTTCAATGTGGCATCGGGTACATCCTTTATCTTGAGCTCAGAAATGACATTCACGCCATTCATTTACCAGACGACCATGTCTCCGGTCGTTTCATTTGTCCAGAGAATGTCAGGGGTTGCGTCACCATTGAAATCGCCGCGCCCTACAATGCCCACCTTGGACCGTTTACGAGAGCAGCAGCAGCGAAAATAGGGAACAGGATTGCCGTAATAAGAAGGACCCAAAGTGAGATGAGGATAAACTTTTTCATACCAATCCCTAAGTGAGATGCGCGTGGATAAATCGCGCCGTACATTTCAACTCCACCGCTCTTGCCATAAGGGCGGGCTTTATGCCCGCCCGCACCAAGGGTCGGTGCTACAATCAAAGAATTTAGCCAAAAAAATAAGAAAGGGGTTATCGCCGCCTCGAAACGGCCCTCTCAAACATAATTTAACCCAATCTGAGCGATTTCGCCACGAACTCAACGTCATTCCGGCGAAAGGTGGAATCCAGTAAGAAGAGCCATAGACTGGATACCTGCCTACGCCGGTGTGACGGGAGCAGGCTTTAGAAAATGAACTGCTCAATTTAGGTTTAAAACACTCCGTCCGAGGTTAAAATTTGGTTAAACTGACCATTTAAATAAGATGTTGTCTTTATTAGATTTCTGATCAACCAGCGGCAGAAAAAATATCTTTTGCCCCAAGGCATGAAGATGTTAAACGATATGAAGGTATTTCTAATAGAAGGTGCAGAAGACCTGGGGATCGGTATGAGTACCACAGCAGCAGTCCACAGTTAATAGCAGGTTCAACTTGTCAGCTAATAAGGATAGCTGATTCTTTAGTTCCATTAACATGGAGGGTAGCTTAATATAAAAAATAATTTTATCGTTTCACG
>JADGQM010000272.1 GCA_017881795.1 Syntrophobacteraceae bacterium | reverse complement strand
TCGAATAAGAAGCGCAGAGTGTCTGCGATCAAGGCGGCTGTTTTGATTATCTTCCTTGTCGCGGCCATCGTGATCGTACGTTTCACCCCTTTGAGGGAGTATCTCACGGCCGCAAAGCTGGGGCTGCTCTTGGAGACCGCGGGACCTTGGGCGCCTGCGGCATACATCGGCGCCTATGCCGCGGGAGTCTGCCTTTTCATGCCTGGAACTCTGCTTGCCACCGTTGGTGCTGCCATCTTCGGCCCCTATTTCGGTTTTCTGTACGTCTGGCTGGGAGCCATGATTGGCGCCAGCCTGGCCTTTTTTATCGGGCGCTACCTGGGGAGGGATTTTGCCGCCCCCCCATCGGCGACAGGCTCAAGAAATATGACGATGCCATCGAGCGAAACGGTTTTGCTACGGTCCTTTACCTGCGCCTGGTCTACTTTCCGTTTACCCCGATGAACTTTGGTATGGGACTCACTCGAGTGCGCTTTTGGGATTATTTCGTCGGTACGGCGCTTGGGATCATCGTCGGCACGTTCATCTTCACGTTCTTTGTAGGAACGGTCAAAGATGTCTGGTCAAGCGGCCAGTGGGGAGAGCTGATTTCCTGGAAGGTATTCTTCTCCCTTGCGCTCTTTGTTTTCTCTTTCTTCATTCCGAAAATAGTTGAAAGGCTGAAGGCATCACCACGGGTCGGGGTCGCCTAGATTTTATCTGCAAGGAAATCCTCAGAACCTCTCGCAAGTTCAAAGCAGATTAACTCCAACTGAAGAATAGGAGGTTCTCCTTATAGATGGCTGGGAGAGGTTTGACCAGAGTTGACCGTAAGTCAACGATTTAGTTTTTGGATCATGGCAGAACAGCTTCACCGTGCAGGTTCACCGTGGCCCGTTGACAATCTGATGCTGGTAATGTTATGAGTTGCCCTCATTATTCGGAGTGGCGGGGAATGGTTCAGGAGTGGCCTGCATTTTTGTGCTTATGCTTCTGAGGATTTGCCGCGTTGGTGTGTCTCAAAAAGTTGGGCTTGATGGAAAACAGATTCAGGAAATACACTCTGTGGCTTAGCCTGTTATGGTGTCTTTACATCGGTTCGGGTGGTGCAACAGGAGTGATCCTGTGCTTCGCGGCAGACGGTCACGCTAAGCTGGAGCTCCAACTGGATGCCAAATGTGCAGAAGCCGCCGGAGGCAAGACCGTAGGATTCTCACAGGAATTGTTAAATGCCTCAATCTTTCCTCCGCCTTTGGGCGACCGTTGTGGGCCTTGCACGGATATAGTTCTGCCGATCACCTACACCCTTCAGCGTCCTGGCTTTCCCCACACCGAGTCGATGCTTCAGCAGCCACTTTCTTCTGTCGGCGTGCCGGCGGCTCCATTCTCAGGTCCTTCAAAAATGTCTGACGCCGTTTGCTCACTAGACGCGGTCAGGCCATTTGCGTCAATTCTTTCCCATCTGTCCTCGGTCATCCTTCTTATTTAAACCAGATCCGTCCAGTTTTCTGATTAAGGTCAAAATCCGTCACCCTTCACCAGGAGAGTGTCCTGAAACTCGGTAACGTGTTCGGGTGCTGCCCACGCGTGTGAAGAATGCACCTTTGAATTATCGATAGGAGTCAGCATGCGCCTTCACCACATGAAAGCAATGCCAGTCTTGGGTTGTCCGTTAGCCATGATGTTCTTTTCGGATTGGCCTCGATGCCGTATCGGAAATGAAAGTAGTGAAAGCACTGGCAAGGTTGAAAGAAGGCAAGACTACCATCATTGTTTCACACCAACTCTCGACGGTTGTAGACGTGGATACGATTTATGTTCTCTCCAAAGGCGAAATCGTTGAATCGAGAAGTCACGACCAGCTTGTATCAAGATGTGGAGTTTACCGCAGGCTGTGGCGAACGCAGAACCAGCAGCAACAGAATGATGATGAGCAATTCCCGGAGATGATGCGGGTTGGGATATGAATGCTACTGGCTGGGCCGTCGTTGTCAACGCTTTGCTCAGCCAGATCCGTGGCGCTTATTGCATGAACTGACGCAGTTTTGCCGCAATGATTAGGGAGGGGTGATGTGATGGCTCAATCAGTTATGATGCTCAATAGAGAGTGGGATCCCTGCAGCCCGGTTTCTGCTTCAGGCGGTGTTGTCCTCTGGAGGAAGGCTTTCTGTCTGGTATTGTTGCTTTCACCACTCGGGGCGTGCAGCACCTTACCCAGTCAGCAGACTCGCCATGGAACTCCTCCTGCTTTGAGTGATTGGCCACCCGAAGCAGCGAGACCCGAGGGCTCTATGATTGATCAGCAATTGGGCGCCTGTTCTGAGTCCAAGACGACCTTGTGTTTACCCGATCACTCAAAGATAGCCTTCTGGGCAAGGCGGTTCAGTGAGGACAACCGTGCTGCTTTTCAATCATGTTTCAACCGGGCTGAGACGTATGCGAAGGTTGTCCGGCAAATTTTCGACGACCAAGGGGTGCCCAAGGATCTGGTTTACCTGGCCATAGTGGAAAGTGGTTTCTCTCCGACAGCGCGTTCGCCAGCCAGCGCAGTGGGCATGTGGCAGTTTATCGCTGCAACAGGAAAACGTTTTGGACTGGAGCAAAACCGGTGGGTTGACGAAAGGCGCCATCCATTCAAGGCTGCACGTGCTGCCGCAGATTATCTGTCATTCCTCTATGACACGTTCGGTTCCTGGCCGTTGGCGTTAGCCGCGTACAACGCCGGGGAAAGGACCGTACAGGCGGCCCTGGATCGGAGCGGCTTGAAAACCTTCTGGGAATTGAGTGAAGCAGGGTTTCTCCCAGCCGAGACGCGCGACTACGTTCCGAAAGTTTATGCAGCAGTCAAAATCTCAACCGATCCGAGGTATTATGGCTTTTATTTTGACCCGGAGAAGGATGCCTCAGATCACGAAATCGTCGCCGTGCCTGGAGGGATCAAGCTCTCCTCTCTCGCCAGACATATGAAAACATCAGAATCCGTGCTTCGAGATCACAATCCGGAATTGTGCCAACCGACAACCCCGCCCGGGACTTTAGGCTATGCCTTGTGTGTTCCCTCCGGTAAAGGGGAGAACGTTGTGTCTGCGCTTGCTGAACTCCAGGCGACCGGGAAAGAGCCCCCAAAGAATGTGGGTAAAGAACCTACAGGTATTTCCCCGTCCGCGCACAGAACCACCCCCAACGCCCTGATTAGAACCGCAGGAAAATTCGTGTCCGATGGGAAAAAGCCGACTCCAGCAGTGGCGAGATCCTGTACACTCCTTTCCTATCCCGTTCGTCAGGGGGATACTCTGTGGTCCGTTGCAGAACGGTTTCGCACCACCGTCGATACGCTCCACTCCCACAACGAACTGAAACAAAGCCGCAAGCTCATGGCAGGAAGGGTCTTGGCGATTTGCACCAGAGAGCACCAAGTCGCCCCAACGAAGAAGTGGAGAACCGATTGAGCAGGTGTCACTCAATGATTTCCCTTGAGCAGGACTCAAAGAACTGGGCTGAGGGACCCTCATGATCTGCCGGAAGAATAATCATCACAAGTGCTTTAGAGCGATCTGGCAAGGAGGAGCTCTTCTCTTGTTTGCAGTGTTCCCTGGTTTATCCACCAATCAATTTCGCACCCCTAAGCTCACCCTGATTGGGAACCGGTCGCCGGAAGCACGGTTAACCATGGGTTCACAAACCGATACCTTGATCACTCCAGACGAGGCGGAAGCGATGTTCTTTGCTCAGTCAGCCGTGTTCGTGGACGCTCGCTCCAACTCACAATTTATTGAGGGTCACATTCCTGGAGCGTATAGCTTACCGCGGGAGGATTTGGAGCCCTCTCTGGCCGATTTTGTGGTCACTTATCCACTGGACGCGTTGATTGTGACTTATTGCGATGGGGAAGCCTGCCAATCGAGCAATCTTGCAGCTATGACCTTGAGCGACAAGGGCTACACCAATGTCCGTGTCTTTTTCAACGGATGGACACTTTGGACAAATCGCAATCTGCCTGTTGAAAATGGTGCAGCGGGATTGAGGATCATGGAACCGCCCGGAAGTTCTTGTTCTCAGTTGGGGGTCTGAAAAGATAGACGCACACGCAGGTTAATCCACAAATAGTCGTGCAAGAGAGGATGACACGTGAAATACACAGACAATATTTCGAGTGGGCAATGCAGGCAAAAGGGAGAAGCGCCCTCCCGCCCGGCTGGTGGAAACCCGGAGGCTTCGGTAAGTGCAGCGGCCCTCGGGGAATCACCGGTGGCAAGGGTCGGATCATTAGTCTTCTGGACCCGCCTGTTTCTGGGGGTTGTTTTTATTGTCGCCAGTGTGGACAAAATCCTTGATCCTGCTGCTTTTGCCCAGACGGTGCGCAATTTTCAGATTCTATCGGATGCCCTCGTCAACCTTACTGCCCTCATACTACCCTGGCTGGAGCTCCTGATCGGACTGTGCCTGCTGTTCGGCTGCTGGCTTGGCGGCGTTACCTTGCTGGCCAATGGCCTGTTGGCTTTGTTCTTCGGATCTCTGGTATTCAATTGAGCGCGTGGGCTGGATATCTCCTGTGGTTGTTTTGGTTCCTTTTCAACGGGAAAAACCAACATCTATTGGCTCCTGGTTCGCGACATCACCCTTCTTTTGATGGGGGCGTATCTCTTCCGCTGGCATTTTTTCACATCCAGCACTGCTGATTCCCCTCAGAACCAGGGTGAAACTTCGACGTCGGCAACTGGCAAGGGTAAAAAGAAAGAGCCAACTTTTTGCTTTGGGTCCAGCGATTGAGTGCATAAGGCCATCGCTATGTTTGTTATAGTCTAATTGGTGAGAAGGTGCAGATGCCGGTCCTGCCCCGGGCTCTGGCCAGGCTGAAAGAATATTGTCTTTTTGGAGGTTTGATGATGCAGCAGATGAGTTTTCGGATCAAAGGTATGGACTGCGGTGATGAGGTAGCCGCGATCAAAAGTACGCTGGCAGGGATTGTGGGACCAGAAGAGCATCTCTTGTTTGATCTTATCAACAACAAACTGACGGTTCTTGTACCTAAAGAGCACAGCACAGCCGAGGTGGAAATCCGCAAGGCGATAGCTCAAACGGGGATGGAGGCCATCCCTTGGACGGAAGCCTGCGCCTCAGGGGTTTGTGGCATCGAAGAAGGATTTTGGAGCCACCGGGGGCGCCTTGTCATGTGTGTTCTGAGTGGTCTCCTTCTCGGTGCTGCATTCTTGTGGCAGACCGTCGGTCATGAAAGCCCGTTGTCAATATCGAGCGAGGGCTCTGGAAAGGGGCATGCCCTGCCGTTGGAAGTAGTGGTGTTCTATGTTGGAGCCATCTTGACTGGGGCTTGGTTCGTCGTACCAAAAGCGGTTTTTTCCCTGCGCAAACTCAGACCGGACATGAATCTGCTTATGACCCTAGCCGTAATCGGCGCCATGTGGATTGGCGAGTGGTTCGAGGCGGCATCAGTCACCTTTCTGTTTTCCCTGGCTTTGCTGCTTGAGACATGGAGCGTTGGGCATGCTCGAAAGGCTATCAAGAACCTGATGGACCTGACACCAACAAAGGCGCGATGCATCTGCCCGGTTGATGGAGATATCGAAGAGAAGGCGGTTGAAGAGGTGCCGGTTGGTACAGTTCTCCTGGTCCGGCCGGGAGAAAGAATTCCGCTGGATGGATTCATCGCCAAGGGGCAAACATCGGTCAATCAAGCCCCAATTACTGGAGAGTCGATGCCGGTATTCAAGAAAGAGGGCGACGAGGTCTTTGCCGGCACTATCAATGGGGAAGGGGCCATCGAGTTTAAGTCGACCAGAGTGGTTTCGGACACGACCCTTGGCCGCATCATCAGGA
>JADGQM010000271.1 GCA_017881795.1 Syntrophobacteraceae bacterium | reverse complement strand
GTTTGATATTCCTGCGACGGGGATCACTCAGGCTTTCCTCTTCTTTAAGGACTGTTTCGTACCCACCGAGCGCGTATTCATGTGCAAAGAGTTCAAATATTCCGGCAAAATCATTGAATACTTCACCGCCAATTATCGCTCTTGCATTGGCGCCTGTGTCGCCGGACAGGGAGATGTGATGATCGGCGCCGCCGCGCTCATGGCCAGTGTGAACGGCCTGGCGGCGAGCACCTTTGCCAACAAGATCGTCGATATGTCCGTCAACAATGAAACCACGTACGCCATGGGCATTGGCGCGATGGCCCTCGGCAAGAAAGGCCCCGGGGGGGTGGGGATCTCTGATTCGCTGGCAGCCCACTGCAACAAGGTGCACGTAGCCACTCTCCCCTATGAAACGAAGCGTCTCTGTCAGGATATCGGCGGGGGCGTCGTAGAAACCGGCTGTTTTCCATCTTACCGGGACTTTACCGACCCGACCTATGGCCACCTGGTGCAAAAAGCGCTCAAGGCCGGAGCTAAATTCAGTGCGGAAACCCGAGCTCGTGCGGCCAGGCTTGCGGAATGGCTCACCCTCGGCGCAGGTGTTCCCGGCTGTATGCATGGTGGCGGTTCCCCCGATGGCGCCAAGTTGGTGGTGAGAGCCCTCACCCCGGTCGATGAGTTTGCGGAATACGCCCGCAATATCGCCGGTATCACTGAAGAGGTGCCGGAACCCGAAAAGAAAAAGAAGTAGTCAAGAGGAGGTGAAACGAAGATGAGATATTATGAAAACACTTTTGAGGCTATCGGCCGCACTCCCCTTGTGAAGCTTACGAAAGTCACCGATGGTCTTCCGGTGACGCTTTTGGCAAAAGCGGAATCGCTCAATCCAGGTGGCAGCGTCAAAGACCGGATTGGCCTCTCGATGATTGAGGATGCCGAGCGCAGGGGCCTGCTCAAGGCCGGTGGGACCATCATCGAAGCTACCGCCGGCAACACCGGAGTCGGAATTGCGCTGGTTGCCGCCACCAAAGGCTACCGCTGTATCTTTGTTCTTCCGGACAAGATGAGCGAAGAGAAGGTCAATCTACTCAAAGCCTACGGAGCTGAAATTGTTATCACTCCAACTTCGGTGGCTCCTGATTCACCCGAGAGTTACAACGGTGTTGCCGAACGGCTGGCGAGGGAGATCCCGGGCGCCGTCAGACCCAACCAGTTCGGTAATCCGAAAAACCCGGAAGCTCACTATCGGACAACCGGACCCGAGATATGGGAAGACACCGACGGCAGGATCGATGTGTTTGTCGCTGGCATGGGTACCGGAGGCACGATTTCCGGAACGGGAAAATATCTGAAGGAACAAAATCCCAAGGTGATCGTGATAGGGGCAGACCCTGAGGGCTCAATCCTTTCGGGCGACACGCCAAGATCCTACCGGGTTGAGGGCATCGGAGAGGATTTCGTCCCTTACACGTTCAACCGGCAGGTGGTCGATGAGATGGTCCGAGTGAGCGATGCGGAATCCTTCGCCATGGCGCGGCGCCTGGCCCGCGAAGAAGGCCTCTTGGTAGGCGGCTCAGCCGGGACGGCAACCGCTGCAGCCATCAAATATGCGAGGCGGCTCGAACCGGGGAAAATCGTCGTGGTGCTCCTGCCTGACACTGGACGCAACTACTTATCCAAGCTATTCTCTGACCGGTGGATGGAGGAAAATGGCTTCCTCGCCTATGCTGCCCAGCGAGTGAGCGCCGGAGAACTGCTGAGCATCAAACAGAAGGCGCCGGTGCTAATCTCCATCGGGCTTGAGGCCCAGGCGGTTTCAGCGATTCAGATGATGGAGGAATTCGGGATTTCCCAGCTTCCGGTGATCTCCGCAGGTCAAGCCATCGGGAGCCTTAACGAAGTCACCTTGGTCAAACTGCTCCATGATGGTATTAATCTCTCTGAGATGCCGGTCTCGAAAGTCATGGGCAAGCCTCTTCCTCAGGTTGATGCGTCCACCGACATCTCCGAGGTTTACCGGCTTTTGCTGGCGGGCCATGGCGGCGTCCTTGTCACCAACGGCGGGACGCCTGAAGGGTTCCTTGCCCGCATTGATCTCGTCAACTATTGGGCAGGAAGGACAGAGAAAGAAAGGGCGGCTGCATGAAATTCTCAACCAGGGCGATACACGTGGGGCAAGATGCGGACCCGACTACGGGCGCGACCATCGTGCCGATCTACCAAACCTCGACCTTCACTCAGCAGGGCATAGGAGAGCACAAGGGGTATGAGTATTCACGCACCGGCAACCCTACCCGCACGGCTCTGGAGACATGCCTGGCCTCTCTCGAAGAGGGCCAATACGGTCTGGCCTTCGCGTCGGGGTTGGCGGCCACCGCTGCGGTGCTGTCGCTATTGCGGCCAGGCGATCACGTAATCGCCAGCGAGGACCTGTACGGCGGCACTTATCGGTTGTTCGAGAGAGTCTATACTCCCCAGCAGGTTGCGTTCACTTATGTGGATGGCGCGCGTCCTGAAGCATTCGCGAGAGCTATCCGGGGAGACACCAAGCTGGTGTGGATTGAAACGCCGACCAACCCACTTCTTCAGCTTGCCGATATCCAAGCCATAGCTGATGTCTGCAAGGGGCTCGGAATCCTCTTGATCGTCGACAATACCTTTGCCACCCCTTACTTGCAGCGACCGCTCAAGCTCGGTGCGGATATCGTTGTTCACAGCACGACCAAGTATCTCGGTGGTCACTCTGATGTGGTTGGTGGCGCGGTTATCACCAACGACACCGAAGCTTTTCAACAGGTGAAATTCTATCAAAACGCCGCCGGCGGAATACCCGGGCCTTTTGACTGCTGGCTTACGCTTCGAGGACTGAAGACCCTGGCGGTCAGAATGCACCAACATAATGATAACGGCCAACGGATTGCGACCTTTCTCCACCGGCATCCCCTGGTTGATAAGGTGTATTATCCCGGGCTTCCCGAGCATCCTCAACACGAGCTCGCGGCCAGGCAGATGAGCGGTTTTGGTGGGATGGTCTCGTTTCAGGTTAAGGGAGGTAAGGATGCCGTCAACGCCTTCGTTAAAGCCCTGAGGCTGTTTTCTTTTGCAGAAAGCCTCGGCGGGGTCGAATCCCTCGCCTGCTACCCTCCAGCCATGACTCATGGCTCGATTCCCAAGGAGGAGCGAGAGCGGCGGGGTATCACTGAAAGTTTGATCAGGCTTTCAGTGGGAATTGAAGACGCAGAGGATTTGATTGAGGATCTTGAACAGGCTTTGGCATCAGCAAAGCACTTATGATCGTAGAGCAGGTTCACCTGCAATAGGCTCTGGGGAAGGGTATGTTGCCACGCTTCTCAAGGGTCGAAACCATTTTTTTAGAATTAAAGTTCCATGGTTCGCTATCAGCCACCGAGCCATGATGGTTAGTGCAACTTTGATTTTTTTTGCACAGATAATCTACTATTCCGATAGTGTTACTTTATTTTTTGGATCCGGACCAAAACGTCCACATGAAAAGGAGGAAACAGCAATGGATGCAAACGACGACAGTTATTCGATAAGGAATTTCTTCACAACACTTGGTGGAATCTCCATGGGGGTTCTTGGCTGGTTGGAAGAGGGTTTTCCCTTTCGATGCTGAAGGAAGGTTCGTTTTTCCATTCCCAGCAATAGCTTGAGGGTTTTGTTGAGCGGATTAATTTACAGATCGAACAAAACAAGAGGAGGCGAAAATGTTCAGAACGTTGGTCAAAGTGTTGGTGGTGGTTATCGCGTTATTCTTGGTCCAATCGGGAACTGGGACCGGGGTCGTTTATGGTTTGGATCACGTGCGGGTGGGGCATCTTCCGGTTACTGGGCATGCCAAATTTTTTGTTGCCAAGGAATATGGCCTTTTCGAGAAAGAGGGTATCGACGCCGAGCTCATCGAGTTCATTAATTCTGCCGACGGACTCACTGCTCTCCGGGCCGGCAAGATTGATGTCGGGGCTTTTGGCACCACGGCCCCTTTGGTCCATATCGCCCAGGGGGCGGATCTGCGGATCATTGCCGGGATCATGGGCGAAGATGCTGCCATCATAACCACTCCCGAGAATGCGCCGAAAATCAAGTCGCTGGCCGACCTGAAAGGCAAAAAAGTGGCAACCGTGCGTTTGGCCACGGGTGATGCGGTGCTGCGGGGCGCCCTGGAAAAGGAGGGTATCAATTGGAAGAACGATCTGCAGATTTTCGAACTGAAGAGTCCTCCCGCTGTCGCTGAGGCAGTGAAATCCGGGCAGGTGGATGCTGGCGTCACCTGGGGGCCGCATGATCTTACCGCCGAGAACAGCGGCCTGGTAGTGGTTATCCGCAGCCGTTCGCTGTCGCCAGGGCACCCCTGCTGCCGCCTGGTAGCGACGGAAGATGAGATCAAGAGCCACCGGGATACGCTGGTTAGATTCGTCAGGGCGCTTCTGTTAGCCGAGAAGTACGCCCAAGAAAACCAGAAAGAGACGGTCGATGCAATTGTGAAATACGTCAAGCTCGATAAGGATCTTATTCGGAAAGCCTATTATGAAGGGTTTTTGGACCAGAGCACCGATCCCAACAGGGATGGCGTCAAAAACTTCTGGCACACCATGCAGGCGAGCGAGTTTGTGACGTCCCAGGTGGACATCTCCTCTTTTGTCGACTCTAGCATTTATGAGGCTGCTCTCAATAGACTACTCGAGGAGAACCCGCAAGACCCGTATTGGAAAGACTTGCAGAAAGTCTTTGTCCAAAGGAACAGCTGACGAAGCTATGGCGAAGTCACATCATTTGTATCGACAACTGTAATTATCTAGAGTCTCCGGGGAAAGGAACATCTGATGGTTCAGCTCAACACCCCATCGAGATATACGAAAGCTTCATACGCTCTCACCACGGAGTCGGTCTCATTCGGCTACACCGGGACCACCATCCTTGATGGGATCAACCTGGCGGTTCGCGAGGGAGAATTCCTTTCCCTGCTGGGTCCGAGCGGCTCCGGCAAGACCACCCTGCTGCGTCTGCTCGCCGGGATAGAAACCCCATCTGGTGGACGCATTATCTGCAACGGCAGGATTGTTTCGGGGGCAGGAATGGACCGGAGCATGGTGTTCCAGGACTATTCGCTCTTCCCCTGGATGAATTTGCTGGAAAATATCCTTCTGGCAATTGGCAAGGCGCATCCCGGCAAGACCAAACGCGAACAGCGGGAGCTTGCCGAAGAATACCTGGGAATGGTCGGTTTGGATGGGCTCGGCCGCAAGTATCCCTTCGAGCTTTCAGGGGGGATGCAGCAGCGAGTCGCCATCGCCCGGGCGCTCGCCATGGGTTCGCCGTTTCTCTTGATGGATGAACCTTTTGGGGCATTGGATCCGATCAATCGAAACAAGCTCCAGGATCTTTTGATCGACATCTGGAGTCAGGCGAGCCCTGCCAAGACCGTGGTGTTTGTTACCCACGATATGGACGAGGCCCTGTATCTCGGCGATCGAGTAGTCATCCTGGGCTCATTTCCAGGGCGGATCATGGCCGAGCTGGAGGTAAATTTTCCGCGTCCCCGCTCGCGCCAGTCCTATCTCACCGATCCTGAGCTCCAGGCTTTGCTCAGAGAGATTGTTGATTATTTCCGCCAGGACGTGATGGAACAGCTGGATGGCATTGGCGCCATAAGAAGTCAGCGAGAGGGAATCTGATGCAAGAAAATGTGACCTGGATCGAATATCCTCATCAGCAAACGTCCCCTGGCGTGTTGACTGCACCTCGGAACCCGGAGCTTGATCTCATGGCGAAGTGGCTGAAGCTTGTCAAAGGAAAAGAGGCGCTGTTTCTGCT
>JADGQM010000270.1 GCA_017881795.1 Syntrophobacteraceae bacterium | reverse complement strand
CAATTTCTTGTCATAAGTGAGCTTGGTGATCTTGAAGGGTCGGCGCTGGTTGCTCACCACCGTAATGTTCTTTGAAAAGACAGGTTTCTGAGAGGGCAGCTTGCCGAGGGCAAATGTAGTTTCGGAAAGCAGCATGTGCGGGACTTCCTGAGCACTCGCCAGGAGCATATTTCCCTCGTGAAGGGTTTCCCCTGTCGGCGGTTGAGCCGCAAATCCGCCGATATGCCAACAAAGGGAAACAAAAAGGGCGGCAATACAAAAGCAAAATCGTCTCATGAATATCCTCTCAAATTTCTCCAGGGTATTTCAGAAAATCCCGAGAAACGGGCGCAGAATAAAATACAAACCCAACATTGCGATCCCTGCTCCGGCACATTTGCGGAACCAGAGCCCTCCTTCATGAAAGGAGCTGTTCTCCAGCAGGCGCCGGACCGTCGCGGTCGAGCTCCCCGCAATGGCAATCGGCACACAGTGGCCGATTCCGAAGAGGATGATGAAAAGCAGGCCGGTCATGATCTTCTGCTGAATGGTGATAATGGCCAGAATCGGGGCAATGAACCCAAACGTGCAGGAACCGGAAAGCACCCCGTAGGCCAACCCCAGAACAAATGCTCCGAGGAGCCCCTTCATCTTGATCCGGCTCAAAGCCCCGCCGGACATGGAGCAACCCGGCACCCCCAACATACTCAGGGACACCCAGATCAAAATGGCGCCGACCAGAATGGTCCAGTAAGGTCCCACTTCTCCCAGCATGCGCCCCAGCAGGGAACAGATGATTCCCACCAGCGCAATGGTAATGAACAGCCCCACCGTGAAAACCACCGCATAGTGAGCGGCGTGGTTGGCCTTGAGGGCCTTTTCCTGACCACCCACATAACTCACGATGAGAGGGATGGAAGCGAGATGGCAGGGACTGAACAGGACACTCACCACTCCCCATAGAAAACAGCCCAGGGCGGCGATGGCCAGCCCCCCATTCATCCAGGAATTGATCGTCAAAATGACTCCCTCAAACATCCTTCCTCCTTTGGGAGCAGCCAAAAACAACTCGCACTCGTTTCAAATCTATTTCATCCACGAAGGCACACGAAACACTGCAAAGACACACAAAGAAATCGCTTTGTGTCATGAGCATTTGACCCAAAGACAACGGTGCGACAACGGGCGGCCGCAGTCTCTCCCCTCCTCGTCATTTCACCCCCAGCTTTTTCAGTTCGGCCACAATGGCCTGCTTCTCGAAGAAACCCTCGTGCCGCATTACTTCCTTGCCGTCCCGGTCATAAAAGATTTGGGTCGGTATCGTTCGAATGCCGAATTTTTTTCCCTGAGACGGATCTACCCA
This sequence comes from Syntrophobacteraceae bacterium, assembly GCA_017881795.1. Lineage (GTDB taxonomy): Bacteria > Desulfobacterota > Syntrophobacteria > Syntrophobacterales > Syntrophobacteraceae > JADGQM01. Next base: position 4,475 of record JADGQM010000270.1, on the reverse strand, counting down.
GACATCGATGAAAATGATCGCGGCCCTGCCTTTGTATTCCTTCTCCAATTCTTCCATGATGGGGGCCATCATCTTGCAGGGGATGCATTTCTTCGCTCCGATGTCCACCATGGTGACCATGCCTTTTGCCGGCACCTCGGGAACACCTGATTCCGGCTCGGCACTGCACGATATGGAAGCAAACCAAGCCAGGGCGAGGATCGAAATGAAACCGATGGATGCTGTTAATCTCAAAGTCTTCTTCCTGCGTAACACGATGTCTTTACCTCCTTTGGATTGTTGACTTTTAATGCTGATCGAGCTTGCCATTCTTGCTTAAAGCCGGGTAGAGACGCGGCATCAGAAACAGTGCCACGACGATTCCCAGAACCAAGCCACCAATAGCCCCACAGCCACGGGCTGCAGCAAGCTGCAGCCCGGAAGGAGGAGCATAAAGAGAAATATAATAAAACGGCGCATGCTCAATCGATACTCCACCATTGGACATGCACCGCAGGGTGTGTCTGAAGGCTCCATTACCAGCGGCCCATCCGGCAACCCTGACCGCCACCCTTTCCGCCGAAAGATGCCTGGGTAACGGTCATCTTCCCACGCTGCTCAGGGGTCAACATCTGTCTGCATTTCAGTTGATACGCGGTAGCCTTCTCCTGCATCTGGGCCTGGAGGTCACGGATTTCCTGCTGCTTGGCTGAAATCTTGGCCTGATCGGGGTTGGCCTTCGTCCACAGTTCCCTCAGTTCCATTCTCTTGCTGAAAAGCTCGTCTCGCAACGGGCTCATCTCAGCCATAAAGGCGTCGTGCCTGGACTGGAACTGCGTCTTCTGATCGTCCGTCAGATTCATATTGGACGCGAAATTCGGGTTCATCCCATAACCGAGGCCACCTTGCATGCCGCCCCCGGGGCCGCCAAAGCCCCAGGCGCTCGACGCTCCTAAAACCAATACCGCAATGAGCAGTCCTAACTTTTTCATCGTGTTTTACCTCCCTTTGGTTATGATTCATGGCGACTTGTCTCGGCGATCCTAAAGGGCATGATTCATGCCAAACTGGCTATATCCCCTTCTTTGGACTGCAACATATGGAAACCACGTTATTTATTCCCAAGGCCAAATGCCTGAGGACCAAAAGGGGAGAAATGGTTGCAGCAATAAATGTCGAACGTCGTTAAGGGGTGATTTGGCTGTTGTTTAGCGATTACAATGCCTTATCAATTCGACATTATTCTCCTGATGTTTCGGTGGATTCGACAGATGTGTCGAGTTAGACCAGGGTGCTGATTGGTTGCTTTTTCTAACTTATCGAATTGCAATGTTATTCTGTATGACCTTTGCAAGGTTAGTCTGGTATAAAGATTGCCTCCTGGTGACGATGTTACCAATCCAAATCAGGCGGTGAACCATGCAAAAGAGAACTATTTTTTTCGGTGTGTTGTTGGTGATCTTTTTACCAATGCTGGTTTCTGCCCAGACGCGCCATAAAGGTCCGATGAAAGCTTCATGCCTGAGCTATGACTGCATGCCGGTCGAAGGCCTGGATCTTGACGGCGAGCAAAAGGCAGCTATTGAGAAGCTCGACAGGATGTATAATGAGCAGAAGACCGTCTTCCAGAGCGATCTGATGCGCAAGCGATTCGAGCTTCAGTCGGTTTTCAGAAATCCTCAGGCCGATGAGGAAAGAATTCGGACCATTGCTCGAGAGGTGTCGGAGCTTCAGGACCAATGCCTGGCGGCGATGATCGAGCATCAAATCAAGGTCAGGGCTCTCCTCCGGCCGGAGCAATTGCGGAGATGGTGCACCCTGGAACCCTGTTTTACGAAAGACCAGGGTAAATAACCATGATCGATCGAGAGAACAACCCTTCGCCCGGGACTGACTCTGGGAACAGGGATAGGGGCAGGGGACATTTCGTTCAGCCGCTGGCCGTTGCCCTGGTTTCTCTGCTCTTCGCCCTGCTTCTTTTCGGTATGGCGATGATGGACCAGAGGCGGCTGGAGGGCGCCCTTCTGGATATGCTCAAGAAAAGGGCCTTTTACATCGTCGAAGGCATCGAAAGAGCCTCTCAGGACGGATACCGACGATTGACGCGAGTCGGTGAGGATTACCGCGGCCTTTATCCCGGCTTGCCTGGTGTCGACGAAGCGTTTGCCATCCAGGAATCTCTCGTCAAAGCGCTGATCGATCTCGCACGCTATATCGACTATCAGGAACAAATGCAGCTCATGCCTCATGACAGGCTTCAAAAGCTGGCTGAATCCGAGCATTTTCTTGCCATCGCCCTGCTTGACGACAATGGGCAGGTCGCTTTTCAGACCGGCCCTGTCCCTTCCGAGGTCTTACCTCAGGTAAGGGGCCTTGCCGAGGGACGGCAGGAGGTTGCCATTCGCCTTTTTGATCGGGCGACTGATGCGAGTGAGCATGGCGCCGCGGGTTTTGTCGGTATTCGCAAAGAGGAAGGAAAAGGCGCCATTCTCCTTGTTCTTGACAGCAAGGGGCTCCAGTATTGGGGGCTGAGGATCAGTACCCAGGACGCCGTCGAGGCAATGCAATGGGGTACGGGACTGGTCTACCTGGCTGTTGAGGATACTGAAGGACACCTCCTTACCCAGGCCGGCAGCGTCCCCGAAGAGAAAGTGGAAGAGTGCCTGCTCTTGGCCAACAGTGCCAGGGACCCGAACAGTCCGGTGAGCGAATGCGTGAAAGTAGGGAATATCAAGTTCCTTGAGGTGTTTCTCCCGTTTAAAATGGATGGGCAGGTCATCGGGAAGGTTCGGGTGGGACTCGAAACCCGTGAAACCGATGAGCTCCTTCTTGAAAAACGTCGTCACATCTTCCTTTGGACGGGTCTGATGGTGACTGTCGGTTTTTTTGCAATGGGCCTGTTATACCGGACTCAAAATCGGCATATTTCCAAACTTCAGGCAATACGAGAGCGGCTTTATCAGGCCGAAAAACTTTCCTCCCTGGCAAAGCTCGGAGCAGAAGTCGCACACGAAGTTCGCAACCCGCTCAACGGCATCAGCATGGCGGTTCAGAGGCTCCAGCGTGAATTTGCCCCTGCTGAAAGCAAGCAGAAAAACGAGGAATTCGAGCGGATCACCCACAATGTACGAGAAGAGGTCCGGCGCATCAACACCATCATCGAGGAGTTCCTCAGCCTTTCCAGGAGCGATAGGCTGGATCTTCGTCGGCACTCTCTAAAGGAGCTTGTTGAAAAAATCGTCTTCCTTGTCCAGGAGGAAGTACGGGCCAGAGGTATTCACATCGGAAAACGATGGGAGCAAGGCTCCTTCTCGATTCTCATGGATGCCAACAAGATGGAACAGGCCCTGCTCAACATTGTCCGAAACGCCGGAGATTCCATCTCGGACCAGGGCTCTATCATGATTTCCCTGGAACATTCCGGGAAGAACCTCATCAGCATCAAGGTTCGGGACACCGGAGCGGGAATTCCTGCGGGTGATGAGCAGAGAATCTTCGATCCTTATTACACGACCAAGGAAAAAGGGACCGGACTCGGGCTTTCCATTGCCCGTGAGATCATTCTTGCTCATGGTGGGGAGATCCGAGTACAGAGTAAGCCGGAGCAGGGAACCACCTTCGAGATCCTGCTCCCTCAGCAGGAGCAGCGAAGGTGAGATCGCGTCATCTGGTTCCGCTGGTTCCCAAGCTGGAGCTAGGGAACCAGCGGACAAGCGGCACGGGCTTCCAGCCTTTTGCTAGCCACTGACCACTAATCACTATCCACTGTTTTAGGCGAAGGAAATTCGGTTGTGAGTGAACTGGATATTCTGATTGTCGAGGATGAAAGCTTCCAGAGAGAAATGCTCCGTGACTTTCTACTCAAAGAGGGCCACCGGGTAAGCGAAGCCGAAAACGGAGAGAAGGCGGTCCAACTCCTCGGAGACGGTTTCTTTGACTTGGTTCTGCTCGATTTCAGAATGCCCGGCATGAACGGCCTTGAAGTCCTGCGGGAAGCAAAGCGGATCAATCCGGAGATCGAAGCAGTGATCATGACCGCTTACGGCAGCATCGAAACCGCGGTCGGCGCCATGAAAGCCGGAGCCAGGGATTACCTCACCAAGCCCATCGATCTCGATGAGCTCTGCATTCTGATTGATCGCGTGGCGGAACACCGCACCCTGGTCCGCGAGAACCAAATACTCCGTCAGGAGCTCATGGCGAAGGGAGTGGCTTCGGATGCCATCCGCTATCAGAGCCAGAAAATGGCCGAACTGGTCAATCTTGCCGGCAGGGTCGCACCCAGCCAGGCGACGGTCCTGATTCGAGGAGAAACCGGCACGGGGAAGGAACTCTTTGCCCGCCTGGTTCACCACTTGAGCCCCCGTGCCGAGCGGCCGCTCATTACGGTCAACTGCGCCGCCATTCTGGAAACCCTCCTTGAAAGTGAACTGTTTGGACACGAAAAAGGGGCTTTTACCGGGGCCGTCCAGCGAAGAATTGGCCGCTTTGAACAG
>JADGQM010000269.1 GCA_017881795.1 Syntrophobacteraceae bacterium | reverse complement strand
GTGATCAAAGAGGCTTTGAGGGTCCTCAGGTCTTTTATCCCGACGAGTATCGAATTCAGAGAGAACATTACGGATCGATGCCGGATCGTATCGGCCGATCCCACCCAAATTCACCAGATCATCATGAACCTTTCTACCAACGCCGCTGACGCCATGGAAGGGAAGGGCGGAATCCTGGAATTCAGCCTGCAAAACGTTGAGCTGGAGGAGGGAAGCCCCGAGTTGGATGAAAGACTCAAGCCGGGCGAATATGTCATGTTGCAGGTTAGGGATACCGGTTGTGGCATTTCCCCCGACATTCTGGACCGCATTTTCGATCCCTATTTTACGACCAAGGAAGTCGACAAAGGGACCGGCATGGGTCTTGCCGTGGTTCATGGCATCGTCGCCTCCCACGGCGGCTCGATCCATGTTGCAAGCGAACCGGGGCGAGGGACAACGTTCAAGATATGGTTCCCGACAAGTCCGGACGAGGTTCCCGCTGAAACCATACCGACCGATGAAATTCCAACTGGAACCGAACGCATCCTCTTTCTCGATGATGAAAAGCAGTTGGCCACCCTGGGCCGTTTACAGTTAGAGAGCCTGGGCTATAGCACTCGCAGCGAAACCAACCCCTTGAAGGCACTTGAGATTTTTGAGCTCGACCCGGGCCGGTTTGACCTGGTGATCACGGACATGACCATGCCTGGGATGACGGGAGACCAACTCGTTAGGGAGTTGCTCCGGATTCGTCCCGATATCCCCGTCATCCTGTGCACGGGCTATAGCGAAAGAATGGACGAGATGAGCGCGCTGGGCGCTGGCTTCCGCGCTTGTGTGATGAAGCCGCTGGAGAGAAGGAAGTTGGCAATTCTGGTTCGTCGAGTTCTGGACAAAACGACGTGACAGGCGCTCATGGGAGGAATCCCGCGATCTCGCCCTTGCACCTGGCAACCATCCCCGCGGCCGATGTTGAAGAGCAGGAAGATCTTCTCAACCCCGCTTCTAAGGCCTATCGTCCTTTTCTTTTTTTGATAAATCATTTCTGCCTCTGATATACTCAAAGCTCAACTGATACTTATAGCTTCGATTTGAAGAGACCAGGTCGGGATCACATTTTGGGAGGAGTAGTCAGCCGTCAGCCTGAGGAATTGTATCAAGACGGATTCGGCTATGAGGCAAAACCCCTTTCCCCCAGCTCACAAGCACATCATGCAGAATGAAGACTCGGCATCCGGGAACCACGGAGCGCATCAGGCCCCAGGCTAAGCCGGCAAAGTGAACAGTGGCGAACCACTCTATTACAAAGCAATGGAATTAGCAGGAGAAGCACCGTGGGTAACAAACCATTACAAAAGAACCGACAGCGCGGAAGGCTCCCTTTCAAGATTGCTGTAATTTATGCTGTGCTGGGGGCATCGTGGATATTCTTTTCCGACAAAATGGCGGCGATGATTTCCAGTACCCCTGAAGTCCTCACGCAGATCGCGATAATTAAGGGTTGGGTCTACGTCATATTGACCGCCTTACTGCTCTACAATCTTGTAAGCCGTGGCATAAAGGAACTTGAGTTATCTCGGGAAGCGCTTCTGCGAGCGAAAGAAGACTGGGAACGGACATTCGATGCGGTGCCGGACCTGATCGCCATACTCGACAATGATTACCGGATTGTCCGTGTGAACAGGGCCATGGCAGCCAAGTTAGGCGTGACGCCGGAAGAGTGTACCGGGCTGACGTGTTATCACGCCGTTCACGGGACGAGTGAACCGCCGTCGTTTTGCCCGCACAGGCAATTGCTTGTGGATGGGGTCGAGCACACCACGGAGGTTCACGAGGACCGCCTCGGCGGCGAGTTTGTCGTAAGCGTTTCACCGCTGTTCGACCCAACAGGGAAACTTATCGGGGCTGTCCACGTCGCTCGGGACATCACCGAGCGCAAACGGGCCGAAGAGGAGCGAAGGACCTTAGAGGAGCGTTTGCAGCGTGCGGAAAAGATGGAAGCTCTTGGGACCATGGCCGGCGGGGTTGCCCATGATCTCAACAATGTCCTGGGTATCGTCGTCGGTTATTCCGAACTGCTCTTTGGTGAGGTGGATGAGTCGAGTGCGGTAAGCTCTTATGTCAAAGAAATTCAAAAAGGTGGGGAAAGGGCAGCGGCGATTGTTCAGGATCTATTGACATTGACGAGGAGGGGGGTCCCCGGCAGGAAAGTTTTGAACCTGAATAACATCATCATGGATTGTCAAAAGTCCCCTGAGTTTGCGAAGGTATTTTCTTATCACCCCAACGTCCGGATCAAGACGGATTTTGAAGCAGACCTTCTCAATGTATCGGGTTCTTCCGTTCATCTCGGCAAGTCGTTCATGAACCTGGTTTCCAATGCTGCTGAAGCCATGATTAATGGTGGAACATTGACCATTGAAACGAGAAACCAGTATCTGGACAAACCCATTTCGGGATACGATGACATCAGAGAGGGAGACTATGTTCTTCTGTCCGTGTCCGACACGGGCGAAGGGATAGCGACTGCTGATTTGAAGCGCATCTTCGAGCCCTTCTATACGAAGAAAGTGATGGGACGAAGTGGCTCAGGATTAGGCCTGGCCGTGGTTTGGGGTACGGTCAAGGACCATCACGGCTATATCAACGTTGCGAGTGAAGAAGGGAAGGGGACCGCCTTCACCCTGTATTTTCCGGTAACAAGAGCAGAGTTGTCCCCAGAGGAGGTTGCTGTCTCCGCTTCTGAATATATGGGAAACGGTGAATCGATTCTCGTTGTAGATGATGTAAAAGAGCAGCGCAACCTTGCAACGACGATGCTTGCCAGGCTGAATTATAGGGTGTCGAGTGTGTCCAGTGGTGAAGAGGCGGTGGCGTATGTAAAGAAGCATACGGTCGATCTGGTGGTCTTGGACATGATTATGGACCCTGGCATGGACGGACTCGATGCTTACATGAAGATACTTGAAACCCATCCTCACCAGAGGGCGATCATCGTGAGCGGTTTTTCCGAGACGGAACGGGTGACGAAAGCTCAGGTATTGGGTGCCGGTGCATACGTCAAGAAGCCTTATGTGTTGGAGAAACTGGGGCTGGCCGTTAAGAAAGAACTTGACCGGCCGGCATAGTCTGCACCTGGCAGAACCAGGCAATCAGAAGAGCCGCCGCAGAAGAGGGTGCTTGATCATGGCAATCAGTTGGGTAACGTCGCTTCATCCACAAGGATTCTTCGTTGGCCGTTTCACCTCTGTAATGGCGATCGATAGCTTCATCCCTGCTTCATTGCCAGCGAAAGTATTCGCGACTCGATCCATCCCCATGATCCCCATTGCTCGAAACTGGGCTATGACACTACTGGCCTGGGTCTGGATCTGCTTTGCCGCCGCCGGCGCCCATGCCGCTGTGGGTGGCGACGCCACCGCCAACATCCTCTACATCAACTCCTACCACCGAGGCTATAACTGGAGTGACGGGATCGAACAGGGCCTGAGAGAGCGGTTGGAAGGCTCGGGTTGGAAGCTCGAACTGTCCGTCGAGTATCTCGACAGCCGCCGTTTCCCCGGCCTTGCGCATGGGGAAGCGCTGGCCACGGCCATGGCAGCCAAGTATGCTCAGTAAATGGAACCACAGATGGACACTGATAGTAGGGAGAGCAGGGGAATGGATACCGATGGAGGACCATATATGCTTGAAGCTGAGACGCGGGAAATTATCGGTTGCGCGATGGAGGTGTTGAATACCCTGGGCCATGGACTATTGGAGAAACCGTATGAAAATGCGCTGGTTGTCGAGTTCGGGCTTCGGAGCATTCCCTGCAGGCAACAACCGCAGTATGACGTAATTTATAAGAACGTTAGGGTTGGGCAGTACATGCCGGACCTGATCGTATTTGATCAGGTCGTCGTGGATACGAAAGTGATTGAGAATATCGGAGACTACGAGATCGGACAGATGCTGAACTACCTGAAAATAACCGGATTACATGTCGGGCTGATCGTCAATGCCTGGGAGGCAATCGGTGAGGGGGAAGGAGAGATTCGGGTGTCGCTTCGTATCGTTGATGCAACAGAGACGTCATCCCCTCATGTTTTTCCCGCCGACTGGAAACCGGAAAAAGACACTTACGCCTGCCTTGAAGTGTCCGATACCGCGTGTGGCATTGACCCCGAACAGCTCGATCTCATTTTCGATCCCTTTTTCTCTACGCGATTCACCGGGCGAGGTCTTGGGCTGGCGGTGGTCCTGGGAACGGTTCGCTCCTATGGTGGAGCTATTGCGGTGGCGAGTGAGCCTGGGCGAGGTTCAATTTTCCAGGTCTTTTGGACCATTGCAGAACCGGAAGCACAGACCGTTCACAAAGCAGAAACGGACGTTTCCAAACCAATCGAAGGATTGAGGCTCGTCCTTTTTGTGGATGATGAGGCTCAGCTCCGCAATATGGCTGAGCTGATGCTGGGACATTTGGGTTTTAGTATGATCCAGGCCGGTCATGGTTTGGAGGCCCTGGAAATCTTCCGTGCGCGCAAGGACGAGATCAGCCTCGTAATCCTCGACCTCACCATGCCGGGCATGAACGGCTGGGAGACGCTGGAAGCGCTCCGCGCGCTACGGCATGATATCCCGGTAATCCTCGCCAGCGGCTACGACGAGGCAAAGGCAATGGAAGGAAAACATGCGGAGCTACCCCAGGCATTTTTACACAAACCATACCGCATGGTGGAGTTGAAGGCAGCCCTTGGTGCGGCAATGGCGGCATCGTCTGCCGAAGATATCAAGTGTGATTAGGGACTGCAGCGAGAACTCCAGGCTGGTTAGGCAGCTCAAAGCCATCCGTTGGTTCAGGATAGCGGGCTTGAGAGGAGCAACTCAAGGTCCGAAAGTCAACTGGTAAGCGAGGTAATAGGAGAAGTGATTGGGCCCGGTGAAATCTCGGCCCGCTGAAAATAACAAATGCTGGGTGTCGGTAAAGTTTATAAAGCCGCCCACATTGAATCCAATACTGCTATCTCCGCCTTCAACGTTGGGTGTCTGGTGATAAACTTCAGCACCGAGAGTTAGTTTTTTGGAAATCTCTCGCTGAACCACCCAACCGAGGAACCAGTAGTTCTGGTTGTCCTGCCCGGGATTGATCCAGTAGCCTCCACCGCCGTATGTTGTCCATGGCTCGAAGCTCTTTTGGAGCCAGATGGGCAGGAAAAGCTGCGCGGCCCCGGCTCCCAATCCTTCTGAGCTTTTACCGGTCGGTATTTCCAACAATGGAAAGATTCCCACCATGGGTCGCCAGTCGCTTTCCTGGATGAAACGGTATTTGGCGCCAAGCTCGGTGTCACCGTAACCATAATGAGCCTTTTCTCCTGCCGGGTTTGCATTGACCATGGGGGCAATGAGATGAAGCTGTAAATTGGGGATGGCGCCATAGTTGATCTCGACATGGGGTGCTGTCATGATGCTCCCGTCCTTGAAGTCAAGGTATTGTGAGGCAACATAAACCTCCCAATGTTTGTATTCTACGGGTTCCGGGTCATCAGTCCGAAACGGCGGACCGGCCAAAGCCGTTGCCGAGAGAAACGTCGAGGCCAGGCAAACACCGGCAATCAAGAATCTAACGAACACTGTCTTAGCGGAGGTCATCATGATTATTTCCTTTGCCTTTTGAAGTTCTTGAACGACGATTGAAATATACGCCTGACTGTTAGCAGACAGAAGCGTTATTTTCCGATAAAAGCTCCGAAAAAAGCAGAAATAGGTGCTGCAAAGATTTGACGTGATATAGAATATGAGCTCATCAGATGACAGGGACTTTGTGGTAATATGATGCCACACCAACCTTTCGACAGACCCTCGGTCAGGGTTA
>JADGQM010000059.1 GCA_017881795.1 Syntrophobacteraceae bacterium | reverse complement strand
CAGGTGTGATTCCACGAAGGGAGTGCCGGCGAGCGGTGGCGTAATTGAGGGCAATGATGCTCACCAGAATCATGGTGCCACCTGTCCAGAAGCGCCAGCTCACGGTTTCGCTGAGGAAAATAATCCCCCAGAGGGAAACGAAGAGCACTTCGCTGGTCAACAGGAGGCCGCCTTCCCAGCTCTTGCAGTAAAGGAACCCTTCATTCATGAGTAGCTGAGCTATCAGGGAAAGACCCACAATGCCCGCCATGAAATACCATTCTTGAGCGGAAGCGGGCAATTGCGGATTGGAGGCAAAGGGGACAATCGTTATCGCCGCGCCCGTCAGACAAAAATAGAAGTAGATGATGACAGGACCGTTGGTTTCGCGCAGCTTCCTGACACTCGTGACCGCAGCACCGGCAAAAACAGCCCCCAGCAGACTGATGAGCTGCCCCAAAATGCCCCCTTCCAGTTTGAAATCCAAAAAAACCGCCACACCACAAAGTGCGAGCAATACCCAGAGCAGTTCTTTCGTGGTTTCCTCTTTCATGAGCAGCACTGAAAAGAGAGCCGCGAAGGCCGGAAACGTATAGAAAAGGACCAGTGCCGTGGAAATGGGGATCAAGCGGATCGCGAAAACTTCTGCGACAAAGGCTATGGAACCTGCTATCCCCCGAAAAACCAGGAGCCTCGGATTGTCTCCAGCGAAGGGGTTGTGACGCCAGCCAAAGACCAGGAGCAGAATGGCCATGCCGCAACCGAAGCGATAGAAGGCAATATCCCAAACCCGGTACGACGGACCCACGAATTTGATCAAGCCATCGGTGACCGCAAAAAGGAAACCTGAAGAAAGCATCAAGAGCGGACCGATCACCGCAGCCGCCCGCAGGGGCAGCCAGGATGGGAGAAAAGATGCCCCCGGTGTCATCGACATAGCGCTCAAAGTCCTTTGCCAACAATCTCATGCCTTAGCTTATCACCATGTAACAAATGCTTTGAGAGAAGCGAAGGGGAATCCTCAGAATACGCCCGAGGGCGGTGTCTTGAGCGAGTGGGGGAAAGATCTACGGTGCAGTCGGCACAGTTCAGGTCATTGAGCGAGCCGAACCGGGGCAGGAGCTCTATGTGGCCGAGCGAGAAGGCGCAAGGAACTCCGGATGTTTCGCCAGAGCCTGATCGAGGTTCTGGAGGGAGTCAACCACCAGCACCATGGTGCCCGGGGCAGCCCATCTAAAGAGCTCTTCCGCATTGTCCAGGGGCAGGTTGATACAGCCATGAGAGCAGTACCCTCCGGTGATATCTCCGCCATGAATCCAAACACGGTCATAAATCCTCATGGCATAAGGCATCAGCGCAGGATCTCCGGATGCATTGCGGTAGCTGCTCGAGACCTGGTCGATGACCTTCTCTTTCACTCTGTAAAGGCCGGCCTTGGTCCATTCAGGCTTTTTGCCGATGCAGACATAGGTGTCGCCTGCAAGCCTTCCTTTTTCATACCAGCCCATGAAGGGGATGTCCTTAGCCACAAGGATGAATTTCCGCTCGCTGGTGATTTGGGCTATCCGGAGCGGCAGCGGTGTCCATGTCACATAGGCATGGAAGTCGTTCGGCACTTTCAGAACTTTCTGTTGCTTTATGTCTTGCTGAATATAATAGCGGCTCTTGAGATTCAGCCTGGCAAGGATTTCCAAACAGGCCTGAGGGCTTAAATTCAAATCCCCCTGGGTCAACTTTTCCAGCTCCTGCAACCCAACCGCGCGCACCGTCCATCCGGTATCCATGACCTGCGGCTGCGGCATGTTCGTGGCGCGGTTGGTTACACATCCAAAACCCAGGCTACATAGTATTAGCAGCAATGCGAGTGATAACAGACGATGAGGGTCTTTCCATTGCACAAAAATTTTCATATCTCCTCTTCTCCGAACAATTGGCGACCTGTCGGATCAACACGCCGAACGCACCGGTAACGCGGAGCAATCAATGTGCCAGTTGCTGGCAAGAGTGGGATGACATTATGGCCGGGGGTTGCGCGAAGGAATCCAAGGTCTCATTCACCGCCGGGCGGAGACCCGAAGAGGAGGTAAGTGAGGAAGCTGCGCTTTCACGCCGCTTTCTCCAAGCGTAGGGTTATATTTACATCTGTGGAGGTTTTTCCCTACAGAGATATTCCTTCAGTGACTCAATTTTCCGGGTACCTGTTTATCAATTTAAAGGCTCAAAATGCAGGGTGGGTTAGGCGCGTCTTGCTGCGCCGTAACCCACTGATTGACAAAGATATAGAAATCAAAGAGGGACTCACTACCTAAGAAACGGGGCTAACCAGGTTTCCTGTCACCGCATTTTCATTTCTAAAGGCATTGGGGTCCAGGTCGTATTTTCGCAGCATTTTGTAGAATTCCGAACGATATCGGCCGGTCAGCGAAGCCGCCCGTGACACATTGCCTGCCGTTGCGGTGAGAACCTGAAACAGATAGGCGCGCTCAAACTCCTCTCGCGCTTCATTCAAAGACAGGATGTCGTGACGGGAGCCCCGGAACTCCTCTGTCCCAAGAAGCAGTTGGTCGCAGGTGATCTCCCCGTTTCGGGCAAGCGCCACGGCCCTCTCTACAACGTTGGCCAGCTCCCGGACATTGCCTGGCCACCGATGAAGCATCAGTCGCTGCATGGCCTCAGTGGAGAACCCCTGAAGGCTCTTGTTCATTTCTCTATTAAAGTTGCGAAGAAAGTAATGTGCGAGAAGAGGTATATCCTCGGGGCGATCCCGAAGGGGAGGAAGATGAATGGGGATCACGTGAATGCGGTAATAGAGATCCTCCCGGAATTTCCCCTCCTTGATCGCCTTCCCCAGATCCTGATTTGTAGCCGTAACCACCCGGATATCGACCTTTACGGGCTTTAATCCGCCAACCGGATAGAACTGATACTCCTGAAAAACGCGCAGAAGTTTCACCTGTAACGCCGGTGAGAGCTCAGAGATCTCATCCAGGAAGAGCGTTCCGCCATCAGCCTGTTCCAGAAGCCCTTTCTTGGATCGGATGGCCCCTGTGAAGGCACCCTTGATGTGGCCAAACAGCTCACTCTCCAGTAAGCCCTCGGGGATGGCCCCGCAATTGATCGGAATAAACGGCCCCGCGGAACGCAAACTGCCCATGTGGACGGCCTTGGCTATCAGCTCCTTGCCGGTTCCGCTCTCCCCGTAAAGGCACACGGTAGAGTCAGTTGGAGCAATCTGCGCCACATTGCAGAGAACCTGCTGCATTTGTTCGCTGGAAGCGACAATGTTGTCAAAATCGTAGCGCTCGCGCACGAGGGTGCGCAACCGATCCACCTCGACCTTTAGCCTCCTTACCTCGACAGCTTTTTCCAGGCGAAAAAGGACGTCTTTAGATTCAAACGGCTTGGTCAGGAAATCATACGCCCCCTTCTTGGTTGCCTCTACTGCCCTGGCTATGGTGCCGTGGGCGGTAAGGATGATGACCGGGAGATAGGGTTGGATTTTCAGCAATTGCTCCAACAAGGTGATGCCGTCCATCCCTTCCATTTTTAGGTCGACAATGGCCGCGTTGAAGATTTGCTCTTGCGCAACGGCCAGGGCCTCTTCGCCGCTTCCCGAGAGGGCAACGCCATAGCCTGCAGCCTCCAGGCGAGCCTTCATCAAGGTGAGCAGTCCGCGATCATCATCGACCACCAGTACTTTGTCTATCGCCATATCTCGTCTTATTTCAGTAGGTTACGTTCTTTTTCTTCGATTTTCATGTCAATCTCGCGAGATCGTTTGATCTGTTCCTTGAGATCATTGATCGTCGCATCCTTTGAGTTGATCTGGCCCTCCAGTCGACGCCTTTTATCTTCGGACGCCGCACTCTTTTTCATGATATCGATCCATGCTCTTGCCTGGCATGCCCATGGGCTTTCCGGGTATAGTCGAATCAGTTTTTCAAAATACTCCAATCCCTTCGCCTGATTGTAATACGGGCTTTTCGAATAGGCGTGGATGAAGCCAAGATTGAAAAGAGCCATATCACAATGGCTTTCGCTGTTGCATTCTTGAAGGGCCTGTTGATTTTCTGCAAGGAACCCCGCATAATTGCTGCTTTCCATCACCTCCTGGGGAGGAAAGACTGGGAGCGGCGGTGGCGGCGTAGGCAAAACAACCACGGGAGCAGGCGCACACCCGCAAAGGCAGAAAAGAAACATCGCTGCGGCAAGCATTCTCCAAGCAAACATCCACTCCATTTCCGTAATCGTCCCCTGATCCCTCTTTCATATCACCCCAACTAAGGGGCCACATAAAAATAAGTCATTTATTCCAGGCTTGAGTATATGGCAGGCCGGAAAGCCTGCTCCACAAATTCAGTATACACTATTCATTTCTTAACGACACTACCTGCGAACCGAACGTGTCTATTCTGACCCAGCCCGCTTGCTTCTGACTCCTGGCATAAATCGTCCATCCATTTTAATCCACGAAGGCACACGAAGTGACTACGAAGACACACGAAGAAATCATATTTTATTCTGTCTTCTCACTCTTGGCTTCTGACTTCTGACTTCTGACTCCTGACTTCTCATTCAAATCCATTCCTCCGGCAAGGTCCGTTCGCACGATAGATGCGCCTTCACCCTCCGTTGTGGCCCGCCGTCTGACGAAACTCGGAAAGCAACTCGCCGTCCCGCGGTGTTACCGGCAAGATGAAAACAAAAGTCGATCCCTGCCCTGCTCTACTCTCTGCCCAAATCGCGCCTTGATGGGCTTCAACGATGTGGCGAGCAATGGCAAGGCCAAGCCCTGTCCCTTTGAACTTCTTACCAGCGTTTCCCGCACCCTGATAGAATCGTTGAAAGACCTTTTCAAGATCATCCTCCGGAATGCCCGGGCCACTATCCGAAACGCTTACCTCGACATGACTCGCTCTGCCAGTGCTGTCTCTTCTCAGGAAGGCAGCTAAGATCAATCTGCCGTCCTCCGGGGTGAATTTTAAGGCATTGTTCAAGAGGTTGTCGAGCACCTGTTGAACTCTTCGCTCATCGAGAAGAAGCAGGGGAAAATCACCTGAAACAGACGTCTGGAGGTCGATCCGTTTCTTGCGGGCGACCAGAAGGACAGTGTCAATGCTCGAGCAGATCAGGGCGCGAAGATCACATGGCGTAAATTCATACTCCATCATCTTCGCTTCCATTTTGGAGAGATCGAGGATGGAAGCGATGCTTTGGAAGAGACGTTCACTATGGTTGCGAACGACATCCAATATCTCCCGCTGAGCATCGGTGAGCGGACCTGGTATTCCTTCCAGCAGTAATGCCGTACCCTCACGGATAGCGGTTAGAGGAGTGCGCAGCTCATGGGAAATGTGGGCGGTAAAATCAGCCTTAAGCCTGTCGAGCTCCTCAAGTTCTTCGGACATCCGCTTGAAAGCCTCTACCAGTTCATAGACCTCTCGTAATGCGTGGGTGTCAAATGGGCGCGCAAGCTCGCCCTTACCAACATGACGCATCTCCTCAGCGAGCTTCCTTAAGGGAAGGCTCACTCCTCGGGCGTGAAAATAGGCAAGCAAGAGTGCTCCGACAATCCCGCCAAGCGTTAGCCAAAGCATTACCCTGGCGGCAGAGACGGCATGATCACGGGCTGTCGAGGTCTTGCTCTCAATGGTTTGCTCACGAAAACGGATAAGCTCGTTGATCCTTTCCAAAATTCCATCGCCCAGCTCGGATTTCAGCGGTTCACGGGGGCCATTCCTCGCAACGGCGAGGTCCAGTTCTTGACTATAGCGGGAGTGCAGGCTCCGGATTTCCTCGGCAAGTTCCTTCTCTCGCTGCGTATCAACCAGAGCGGAAAACTTTTCCAGGCTCTGGGTAAAGTCGCTACTGCTCTGGATAAAACCGGCATAGAAAGCATCGTCGCGGGAAACCAGGAATTTTTCAGCGTTGCGCATTTCCGCAAGGAAAATCTTGATGAGTCGTTTTTCCTCATTGATGCAGGTCGTATCAATAGTAAGAATACTGGTGTCAAGCCTGATGAGCCAGTTCAGTTGGCTATGAGCATACAGCCCCAAAACGAGAGCCAGGACAATCAGGGTGCTCTGGGCAAGAATCACACGCCAGAATATGGTCAGACGCATAGGGTCTCTCAGTCGTGATTGCCGCAAGTTACGATCCAAGGGAAGAAAGTGCATTCATAGCAGCAACAAAGCTGGACTTTAGGAACTTTTGGCAAATTTGTCAAATGCTTTGGCGCCAAATGGCCCTGCTCAATATTTTAGCTCCAGGCTCCGGGAGCGGTGTCCAAAAAGTCCCCCCAAGCGTCACCCGCGCGAAGGCGGTGCTCCAGAGAAGCGTTACGAAGCCTGGATTCCTGCTTAGGCCCATTCCGTATTCCTTAAACAAAAGGGGAGGATCCGCGGTTGATCCGAAAACCCGTTGTGATTTACTTCAAAATCAGTGTATTAATTCCGTCATTCACTGTGGAGGGGGATCTCCCGTGTTAAATTTACTAACCTCCGGGGTAATCCTCAGGGAGCGCTTTATGGATTCTTGGGAGGCTTCGCTCAAAGTGACTGTTCTCAGACTGGTGGTCGCCTTCGTCATTTTCTTCATGACGGCTTCCGGCGCCGTCGCGGAGGATCTCATAACGGTTTACCAACAGGCGGCTGCCACCAGTCCGGTGCTGGCCCGGGCCCGCTCGCTGCTGAAGGCCGACGAGGCCACCCTGCCTCTCGCAAAATCCAACCTGCTGCCGCATCTCACGGCGGGTGCCGGAGTGGGCGGACAGAACATCGACATGACAGGCTTCGGAGAAGACTTTGGGCTCCCGCTCCCCAAAATTCAGGAAAACTACTACGATGCCAACTATAGCGTCACCCTGACACAACCCATTGTGAACGGGCAGGCATGGGTTGGTGTGCGCCAGGCGGATGCTTTGATCCGCGCCGGCCAGGCTGCGGTGCTGGCTGCCGAACAGGACCTCATCACCGAAGTAGCGGACGCTTATTTCGGTGTTCTCCGGGCCGAAGCAGAAGAACGGGTGTCGCGCAACCAGAAAGCGCTGTACCAGACGGTCCTCAATCAGACCGAGGCTTTCCTCAAGGTCGGCAGCGGTGACATCATTGCCGTGCAAGAAGCCAAAGCCAGCCTGGACGCCGCCGAGGCCACCCTGATCCGCTTTGAAAATGCCACCCGCATCGCCAGACGACGCTTGGAGCGGCTCACTCACCAGCCGGTGGGACCCCTCGTCGATCTGGGACCGTTCGCGCCGGAAGGACCCAGTCCCAGTCAGGTTGGGCCGTGGCTCAGCACGGCCAAGGAGAATCAGCCCGTGTTGAACCAGGCGCGTCAGCAACTTCAGGTGGCCCAGGACGAGGTGGAAGTTCAGCGCCGGGCGCACTGGCCGAAGCTGCATCTCGGCGCCGGCTACAGTTACGACAAGGGCAGCTTTCTTCCCAGTCTCGAAGCCAACAGAGCGCGCGTCGGATTAAATGTCTCCGTGCCCCTGTACGAGGGTGGTGAGATCAGCGCCAAAACGAAGCGCGCCGCCGCGCAGGCCAAAGCCAACGAATATCATCTCAAAGACCTGGAAGATCAGGTCATGTTGGACACCGAAAGCGCGTTCCTGCTGCTCCAAAACAGCGTGCCGGAACTGCTGGCGGCACAGCAAGCCGTGGCCTCGAATCAAACCTCTTTCGAGGCGACCCGCAAGGGCTACGAAATAGGTTCACGCTCGGTTGTGGATCTTCTGAAAGTCGCCCAGAATTATGAGGCCGCCCAACGGAACTATTATCTTGCGCTGTATAGTCAGGTCATGGCCCGGGTGCGATTGAAAGCGGCCAGCGGAGTGCTCGGCGAAGAGGACGTTAACGCGGTGAATGGGTTGTTGAAGAAAGAGTGACTAGCGTGATAGGACCGATATGAAAAAGGCAAATTTCCTGCGGATCGTGGTGGTGTTGGGTGTGCTCGGCGCTACCGCCACTCTGGGCTACCGGTATCTGCAAAAGCGGGAAGCGCCCGCCAACACCTTGCACCTCTTCGGCAATGTCGACATCAGGCAGATTCAACTGGCGTTTCACGACACCGGGCGAATTCAGCGCATCCTGGTCGAAGAAGGGCAAAGAGTACAGGCGGAGGAACTTGTCGCAGAGCTCGACCCCGTTCGCTACGAAGCCGCCATGGAACAAGCCAGGGCTCAGGTTGCCGCCCAGAAGCAAGGGTTGGCGCGTCTGCTGACCGGCAGTCGGCCGGAAGAGATTGCCGAAGCCAGGGCTCGCGTCAAGGCTGCCGAAGCGAAGCTGCGAGAAGCGGAAGCAACTCACCGTCGCGCCAAAATTCTGGCGCAGTCTCAATATGTCTCACAACAGCAACTGGACAACGCCGAAGCCGCCCTTAACACGGCCAGGGCCAACCTGGACTGGGAACAGCAGGCGCTCACATTGGCCGTCAAGGGGCCGCGCCAGGAAGATATCGATGCCGCCCGCGCCCAGTTGAAAGCCTATGAAGCGGCCTTGGAAAAAACCAAAGAAGAACTGGCAGACACCAGGCTCTATGCTCCGGAACAAGCAGTGGTGCAGGACCGCATTCTGGAGCCCGGTGATATGGCGTCGCCGCAGACCCCGGTCTTCACGCTCGCTCTCGATAACCCCATTTGGGTTCGCGCCTATGTGGCTGAACCCGATCTTGGCACGATTGCTCCGGGCATGCGGGCCGAAGTCAAGACCGACAGTTTTCCCAACAAGACTTACCGTGCATGGATCGGTTTCATCTCGCCGACCGCCGAATTTACTCCAAAACAGGTGGAAACAACGGAATTGCGCAGCAAACTGGTTTACCGCTTGCGAGTCTATGTGTGTAACCCGCAAAACGAGCTCCGTCTGGGCATGCCCGCAGATGTCCTGATCCCTCTCAATCAGCCGAACCCTCCTGAGGCCCCGGGCGCAAGCAACCCCTGTCAGGAAAACTGAAATCGCCATGCCGGAGACCCGAGCATTGCCAACCGCTGATGCCCTGTTGCTTGACCGGGTGACGAAGCGCTTTCGTTCTGCGAAACGTATCATTTGTGCCCTGGATCAGGTCAGCGCGCGCTGCCGCCATGGCATCGTGACCGGTCTCATCGGCCCGGATGCCGCCGGAAAAACCACTCTAATGCGTCTTGTGGCCGGTCTCCTGCTGCCCGATGAAGGCTCCATAACCGTTCTCGGCATGGATGTTGCCAAGGACTCTCTGGCGGTGCAGCAAGCGCTCGGGTACATGCCCCAGCGCTTTGGCCTGTACGGCGATCTTACCGTCCAGGAAAACCTGGATCTCTACGCTGACCTCCAGGCCGTGCCGCGCACCGAACGTCAGCAGCGCTACGAGGAGCTCATGCACATGACCGGACTGGCACCCTTCACCGGTCGTCTCGCCCGGGACCTGTCGGGAGGCATGAAGCAGAAACTGGGACTGGCCTGCACGCTTGTCCGCGCGCCCCAGTTCCTGCTGCTCGATGAGGCCACCGTAGGTGTGGACCCGGTGTCGCGCCGCGAGCTGTGGGGTATTATCTACCGCCTGGTGGAGGACGAAGGGCTAACCGTGCTGCTGAGCACTGCCTACCTCGATGAGGCCGAGCGCTGTCAGGAGGTCATCCTCATGCACGAAGGGAAGATCCTCGACCAGGGGACTCCTGCTTCCTTTAGTCACCGCCTGGCGGGAAGAACGTTCCAGGTGGTGGCCCCGGGGGCGAACAAACGCAAGCTTCAGGAGCAGCTTATCCAGACCAAGGGGGTCATGGATGCCATCATTCAGGCTGAAGGAGTGCGCGTAGTGACCAGTAAGGGGGCAACCCTGGAGCCCGAACAAGACCTTCCCGGATGGTCCGATGCTACGATTCTTCCTGTAGAACCCCGCTTCGAGGACAGCTTTATCGTCACGCTCAAGGAGCGCACCGCTGCCCCACCCGCAGCACGCAATCATGCCCAGTCTCAGTCTGTATCCCTTAGCGACGAAGACGTCATTGTCGTCCAAAACGTAAAGCGTCGCTTCGGTAGTTTTTATGCCGTCAATGGGATAAGCTTCCGCGTTCGCCGTGGCGAGGTCTTTGGCCTACTCGGTGCGAACGGGGCCGGAAAATCCACGACTTTCCGCATGCTGTGCGGTCTCCTGCCCGCCTCGGAAGGCACTCTTCATGTCGCCGGGGAGGACCTTCGCCGCGCTGCGGCCAAAGCGAGAGCCCGCATCGGCTACATGGCGCAGCACTTCTCTTTGTATGCGGATTTGTCCGTTTTCGAGAACCTCACCTTTTTCAGCCGAGCTTACGGCTTGCACGGTCAACAGCAGCGGGAGCGGATCGCCTGGGCGCTTGATGAATTTGAGCTGAGAGCGTATGCGGATACCACCAGCGGCCAGATGCCGCTGGGCTACAAACAGCGACTTGCCCTGGCAACAGCCCTGATGCACTCGCCGGAAATCCTCTTTCTCGACGAACCCACTTCCGGGGTGGACCCTCTGGCACGCCGCGAGTTCTGGCATCGCATCAATCGGCTCGCCAACCATGGAGTGACTCTCCTGGTGACTACTCATTTCATGGAGGAGGCCGAGTACTGCGACCGACTTGTGATCATGGCCCAAGGGGAGATTCTGGCCGAGGGCACTCCGGAGGATATGAAAGCGCGCTTTCGCACAGCGAGCCGCCCCAAGCCGACTATGGAGGATGCATTTATTGCACTCTTGGAGACTGACGGTCAAGCGGTGATGCGGGGATAGCGAGAGGGGGGGAACACGGAGACGCGGGGAGAGGGAGACGCGGGGAGAGGGAGACGCGGAGATACGGAGCCACGAAGAGGGCAAGACACAAGGATGCGCCTTCGCGGGTTAATGCGGAAAGAGGCCTTACAGATTGTGCGAGACCCTTCCAGCATCGCCATAGCTTTCGTTTTGCCTTTGCTTCTTCTACTTATTTTTGGCTATGGCGTATCGCTGGATGCCAAACATGTGCCCCTCGGCCTCGTGGTGGAGCATCCATCGCCCCAGACCACCTCTTTTACCGCATCCTTTCAGCAGTCGCCGTATTTTGACCCCCACCATTTTTCACACATCAAGGAGGCCGAAGAGGCTCTCCGCCACGGTGAAATAAAGGGAATCGTGTGGATGCGTGGGAATTTTGACGAGCAGCTTTTGTCCGGTGAAACCGCGCCGATTGGAGTGTTCGTCAACGGCGTAGACGCCAACACGGCCCGGCTGGTCCAGGGATACGTTCAGGGAGCCTGGACCACCTGGCTGCAGGATTACGCCCGGGCACAGGGCAAGGCACTTGCCATTCCCGTGAAACTCGAGCAAAGAGTATGGTTCAATCCGGGGCTGAGAAGCCGGGACTACCTTGTTCCGGGCCTGATTGCGGTCATCATGACCCTGATCGGAGCTCTGCTTACGGCGCTCGTGGTGGCAAGGGAGTGGGAACGCGGCACCATGGAAGCCCTCATGGTCACCCCCGTGGCCATTCGCGAGATTTTAATCGGAAAACTGGTTCCCTATTTCCTCCTGGGAATGGGAGGACTGCTCTTCTCCGTCGCCATGGCCGTATGGATGTTCGAAGTCCCGCTACGGGGCTCCCTGCTTCTGCTGCTCGCCACTTCGGCGCTCTTTTTGCTGGCGGCGCTGGCCATGGGTCTCCTGATTTCGACGCTGGCAAAGAACCAATTCGTCGCCGGGCAGGCGGCCATCCTCGCCACTTTTCTTCCGGCCTTTATCCTCTCGGGCTTCATTTTCGACATCGGCAGCATGCCCAAACCCATCCAGTGGCTCACGCACATTATCGCAGCCCGTTACTACGTGGCCATCCTGCAGACGGTGTTTCTGGCCGGAAACGTGTGGTCGGTCGTTCTTGTCAATGCTCTGGCACTCGTTGTTATAACCGGCATTTTTATGGGACTGGTGCGGCGTCGCACCAGCAAGCGACTGGAGTAGGAACAGATCATGTGGCACCGTATCTTCGCCCTGGTGATAAAAGAGTTCCTGGCCCTGCTGAAAGACAAGAAGAGCCGCCTGGTGGTCATCGTGCCGCCCCTGGTACAGCTTTTTGTGTTCAGTTATGCGGCGACTTTTGATCTCAATGAAGTGGGCTATGCGGTCTTCAACGAAGATGCCGGGATGGCTTCCCGGGACCTCCTGGCCCGCTTTGAGGGGGCTCCCTCCTTTCGCCTGGTTGGTTACCTGGACCACGAAGGCCAGATCGCGCCTCTCATCGATTCCCGAAAAGCGGTGATGGTGATTCGCATTGGCCCGCACTTCACCCGTGACCTGCTGCTCAAACACCCGGCACAGGTACAGGTGATCCTGGACGGCAGGAATTCCAACACGGCCATGGTAGCCTCGGGCTACGTGGGCACGATCGTGACTGAATTCAGTCGCACCTGGACTCCCACTCACGGTTTTCCAGGGGCGCCTGCCGCGCTCGAGGTTCGCGCCTGGTTCAATCCCGCCCTGCAGAGCCGCTGGTTCATCGTTCCCGGGATTGTCGGCCTCCTCACCCTGGTGGTGACGCTGCTGGTCACGGCCCTTTCCGTCGCGCGCGAACGCGAGGCGGGGACCTTCGATCAATTGCTGGTGACCCCGTTGCGGCCGGTCGAGATTCTGGTGGGGAAAACCGTGCCCGGAATGATCATCGGAGCCTTTGAAGCGAGCTTGATTATTCTTCTGGCGGTTTTCTGGTTCCAGGTGCCGCTGCGAGGAAGTCTCGGGGCGCTCTACCTTGGCCTCCTGCTTTTCCTCCTCTCCGGGGTGGGCCTTGGTCTGATGATCTCCTCGATTGCCGTAACCCAACAGCAGGGACTGCTGGGGGCGTTTCTGGTACTGGTCCCTTCGGTGGTCCTCTCGGGGTTTGCGACACCCATTGCGAACATGCCCGAGTTCATGCAGAACCTCACTCATCTCATTCCCTTGCGCTACTTTCTGATTATCCTTCGGGGAGTCTTTTTGGAAGGGGCCGACGCCACGCTGTTGTGGCCTCAATACTGGCCCATGGGCGTGATTGGTATAACGAGTCTGGCCTTTGCCAGCTGGCTGTTCCGTCACCGCCTTTATTAGTTTTCTTTCTCAGTCCTCCGTACAGCTCCACATAAAAGCGAATCAGAATTCGATACAAGGGTGGGGAAAAACGCATCAGGATCGCATCAATCTCTTCGCGAGACAACACGACCGGAATGTAGGGCTTTCGTTTTGCTCTGACAATTCCCTCGATCTTCCCGAACTCCTTATCCAGAACGTGCCGGTAAAAGAAGAAGAGCGCATTGAACGCCTGGTTCTGAGTTGAAGCCGATACTTTCTTAGTGACAGCCAGAAACGTCAAGAACTGTTTGACATCAACGGAATGGAATAAGCGGAGGAAGCTCTTCCAGTCAGCGCACAGGCTATCCGTCGGGCACATCTTCCTGCGAGACGAAGACCAATTTGTTGGTGTCGAAGCCCAATTCCTTGGCCTTCTCCACCAGTCGATTTCGCACCGCAACCTTGAGTCCTGGTTCTCTTGAAAGTATCCAAAGGTAGGCCCTGCTTGGGCCGCAGACGAGCGCATAGGAATAAGCCGCATGATCGAGCTCGATAATGTTGTAGCCACCATAGAAGGGGCCAAAAAACGAAACCTTTAGCTGGCCAATGTCTGTTGAGGATGAAAAACGAGCCTTTCCTGTAGCCTCCTTCCAACGTTTGCGCTCGGGATCGTACCCTCGATTGAGGACGCGGACAGTGCCATCGTCAGCCAGGCTGTAGGTGGCCGTCACGTTGATCAAACCCCGCTCAAAGGAGTGGTCCAGCCTGGCAATTTCATACCATGATCCAAGGTACCGCTGCAAATCGAAGCCCTTGACAGGAATGATTCCATCAGGCGCACCAGCACAGCCAATTAGCCCGAGGGCCGCCAAGAAGCCGAGTCGTTTCATCTTCACTTTCCTTAAGCACACGATTCCACTGATCGGGGAGCCATGAAGCCTCCGGATCACGTCTTAAATCGAAGTCTCCGCCATGCCCTACTGGTAAAGATTGGTTTTGGTAAAGTTGATGAAGAGAAACAGTCTGTGTTTGGTGAGGAAGGCGCTTCCTGACAAGGTTCCGGTTTTGCGGATAAACGCACCGGTACGAGCATCGAATGTGTAGACCTGGATCTCAGCTTGCCCTTCATTCCGCGTTGATTTGTACAGCGCCAGTTCGGGTGTACTCAAGCCATACATTGATACCGGCAAAGCCGGCAATCCTAAAAGCGTTCCATCTTCATTGATTCCCAAAACCGAAATAAACACCTCCAGGATGTCATCCGCTTCTGATTCATTAGAAACGATATGTAGCCCGCGCTCTTTAAGCCGCGCAACAACATATTCTTTAGCGAACTCCTGTAAGGAATCGCCGGTTTGCGTGTAAAGCTCCACGGTGATCTTGCCTTCACCGTAGCTTGTTACATCCAGTTCATTGACGGCCCGTTCCAGAGAACGGTAGACCAACTCTTGACCAAGACCTGATTCCTTGGTCACCAGCTTAGACATTCCGCAACCTGAGAGCAGCAGCAACACCGCTCCCAACGCCCACAGACTTGACGCAGGCCTTCTTAAACTGTTCATGTTACTGATCCCCCATACTTTTCTATTACATCCTGAATGGGCGACGGGTTGTTTCGCCTAACGCTACCTTGGATCGCCCGCCAAAAACAGACCTCAGAGAACTGGAGGAGATCTTCTGCTCCAAAGTTCGGGCAATGCTGAAACGAGAAGACAAAACAGGCACCGAGCTCATCGAAAAGCTCAGGGGCTGGCCTCACAGCAGCTTCAGCGTCCCTGCCGGAAACCGCACAGCCCGAGACGACCTGCAACACAACGTAACACCTGCCCCGCTCATTCTCAACAAACCTATGCCTGACCACCTAAAAAAAAGCAATATCGATGTGGTGCCCGGTAATGGGCTCGCCATAAAGTGGGAGCTTCCGAGGGACGGAAATGGTGGGAGGAGTTCCCGACCAAACAAGTTTCCGTTGCCGTCTATGGTGGCTTTACCTCATCTGGTGCTCAAGAAACGAAGTGTTCATGATGTCCCGAGAGATCACGAAGAGGGATCAGTGTCCGGCTCGATATTTCGTTGGGTGGTTTTTATGGAAGAATAAAAACGGCGGAGAGCTCAACAAAGTTTTCTCCGCAATAGTTGGTGATCATTACCTGAAAAATCCCCCTTGCCGCCTTTCTGAAGGGTGGGGAGGGGGATTCTCTTGCTTCGTGGTTATTTACCTGTTACATGGCCATTGCCATGGTGGATCAGGGTTGTTACATCGCCCACTTGTAAATCTGGATGACATCTTCCAGCGTGGGACAGCGAGGATTGGTGAACCCACAGGCATCCTTCTGCGCATTTTCTGCCATCACCTGGAGGTCCTTCTCCTTGACTCCCAATTCCTTCAAGCCGCGCGGAATGCCTACATCGACCGAGAGTTGCTTGATCGCATCCAGGGCTTTATCGGCTGCGGCGCGAGGAGGTAAACCTTCGACGTTTTCGCCCATGGCCTTGGCGATATCACCGAAACGGTCCATTTTGGCAATCAGGTTGAATTTCTCAACATGAGGAAGCAGAATGGCGTTGCAGACACCATGAGGCAGGTTGTAGAAACCGCCCAACTGGTGAGCCATGGCATGGACGTGCCCCAGGCTTGCATTGTTGAAAGCCATACCCGCCAGAAATTCCGCATAGGCCATGTTGTCACGGGCGAGCATATCAGCGCCGTTTGCCACTGCTGCCCTGAGGTTGCCGGCGATCAACCGGATGGCCTGAAGGGCACAGGCATCGGTAACCGGCGTAGCAATGATGGAAACATAAGCTTCCACCGCATGGGTTAAGGCATCCATACCGGTTGCTGCGGTCAATCCCGGAGGCATACCCGCCATCAGCAAAGGATCATTGATGGCGACGTTGGGGGTCACCCGCCAGTCAACAATGGCCATTTTCACGTGGTTGCTGGTGTTCGTGATGATACAGAACCGTGTCATTTCACTGGCTGTGCCGGCAGTCGTATTGATAGCAATGAAAGGCGGCATCGGTTTTTTGGATTTATCGACGCCCTCATAGTCTCGAATGTTTCCACCGTTGGTCGACACAATGCCGATCCCCTTGCCGCAGTCGTGGGAACTGCCGCCGCCCAGGGAGATGATCAGGTCGCACTTCTTGTCCTGGAAAACCTTAAGCCCATCGTGTACATTCGTGTCGGTCGGGTTGGGCACGGTTTCATCAAAGACAACCGCATCAACGCCGGCGTCCTTCTTGATCAGATCTACGATCTGTTGGGTGATACCTGCTTTGGTAATCCCTTTGTCGGTGCAGATGAAAGGTTTCTTCCCGCCGAGCGCCTTCACCTGTTTGCCGATCTCCTTGTGGGCTCCAATGCCCATCAGTGTGACTGTTGGAATGAAAAATCCGTATACTTGCTCTCCTACTGCCATGGTGTTACTCCTTTTCAAGATGTTATCGTGGTCTTTGTTCAAAGCTACTGAGCAATCAGTATCGAAATTAAGGTAAATTGACATCTATCAATTCCCTATCCATGCTATTTTAAGGCTTTTATTCATATTGTCAATACGCAGATATTATATATATTAGAGGTGGGGATGCACTTATATTAACCGAATGCATGCTGAACTGGCGAGTCATTTGGCGAGTAAGCCATTATACACATTGTTTAGTCTGATATTATCGATTCGAATTATTGTGACTGTGTTCAAAAATCTTCCAGTGCCTTATATATTTCGGATGGATCTTCCACAAAATTCCTCTGTGATCAGATTTGTAACAATCAAGCTCGGATCCCGTATTTCCTCATTTTATCGTATAACGTGTTGCGGCCTATGCCAAGAGCGTTAGCGACTTTCGTAATGTTGCCGCTGAAGTAGAGCAGGGCGTTTTGAATGGCCTTCTTTTCCATCAAATCCAATGGGACGATGTCCATATCTTCAAGGAGTGGTTCTGATATTTCTTTCTTTTTCATAT
>JADGQM010000058.1 GCA_017881795.1 Syntrophobacteraceae bacterium | reverse complement strand
GGTCATTTACACTGGGTCTTCGGCTGGTGGGAATGGATGATCATCGTCCTCTTCATGACTCCCAATGTCTGGCGCATGAAGCCATGGACGCTTATTAAGCTCCCGCAACCCTGGAAGGGCGCCATTTCCTTCATCGGCAACGTGATTCTCGGCTACCTCCTGGCCTTGATTTGCGTGAAAGTGGCTTCATCCTGGATGAACTGGGATCAAATCCTGCATCATTTGCCGGCGTCGGACAAGGGGGACCCGACCCGTTTTCTCTGGTACCATGCTGCCGAAATCGCCGGCTTCACCCTTATTCCCTTCCTGGCGTGGCATCATTACTTCGATGACATGTGCCCGATGGCGGATAAAGACTCCTGGGCAGCCTTCTGGTACCGGACCTTCGGCGTTCTGGTACTGACGGTCATTAACTATCTCCTGTTTTATGCAGTCAACTTTGGTCATTGGGGCCTCGGCAATCATCACATGGCGGGTGATCTGGCTGAGCGCTACCTTAATGGTGAATCGCTCATCTGGAATTTCTGGTATATCATCCCGCTCCTCTGGAACGAGTGGTTCTTCCATAAGTGGCCGTTCTATGTCCACGAACATCATTGAAACCCTCCCATCCGGAGAGTTCTTCAGCCAGCCGTTGCCGTCGGAGCAAGGTTAACAGAAGGCAGTCCGGATGGGACAAATCAATCAAGTGCTCCTTGGCAGGGTATTGTTTAGCTCGCGGGTGAAACCGCGAGCATTGCCATTTCAACGGATCAAATCCTCAAACCCCTTTGGATATTTTGACTTCCGGGGCAACGAAAGGTGGTGACCTAATCAGACAGAATCGAGAGGGAAAAGATTGTTCTGGTGGGGTAATGGTTCTGAAAAGAGCTTTTGCAGACGTAAAAAGGAGGTAAAGCGATGCCGCGAATTCGCGAAAAGGCTAAGAAAGCCGAGGTCTTGACCCTTGATGAGGCGGTCAAGAAATATATGCATGATGGAATTGTTGTGGCCTTCAGTGGCTTTACGGGATTTAACCGAAATCCGGTAGCCTTTGCCTGGGAAACGGTGAGGCAGGGTTTCAAGGATATTCACGTTCTGGACCGTCACGGAAGTGTTTGCACGTGGCTCTTGAATGCCGTTAATGCCATCAAGATTTATGAAACCGACTGGATGGGTTGGGGCGAGATGGCCGGCAAGCTCGATGTCAACCTGGAACGCAACTACAAAGCCGGGAAGATGATCCTGGAGGATTACTCGCACGGCGCCATGGCGATGAGGTTTCTGGCTGGCGCCGTCGGCGCGCCTTTCATTCCTTACTATGCCCCCCTTGGCTCTGACTTGTACAACCCTGACTTTGACGCTCTGGGAAGGGCTGGCCTTAGAGACGGCAAGAATCCCAGGATTGCCAAAAAGAAATTTATTCAAATGGAGGAACCCTTTTATGGCGACGGTGAGGTCGTGTTGCTGCCGGCAGCCCGGCCCGAACTGGCCGTGATTCATGTGGCCCAGGCCGGTGACAAGGGTACTGCCAGATGGCGTGGCGTCGGGACCATCGACAAAGAAATCGCTTTTGCCTGCGATAAGGTGGTCATCATTTGTGAGGAAGTCGTTCCCGAAGCGGAACTGCGGAAGCATTCCGAATCCAACCAGATCCCCTATTTTACCGTGGATTGTATTGTGGAGCAGCCGTGGGGAGCCTTCCCCAGTTCTGTGCCTTTCTTCTATGACTATGACGCACCCTTCATGCGGATCATGGATGCCGCTTCGAGAAACCCTGAAGATCTCAAGAAGTTTCTTGACGAATGGGTCTATGGGCCAAACTCCTGGGAAGAGATGATTACCAAGTTGGGAGCCAAGAAACTCATGGATCTCAAAGCCGACAGCGTTACCGGCTACAGCACCAGAATCATGCGAGGCAAAAAACCGGCGCCCAGGATGAAGATGCCCCTGTCCGTGGCGCGCAGCGGCTACTAGGAAGGAGGGAACAGAAGATGGCTAAATCAATGGAAGAATTGATGGAATTGATTGACAAGATTCCTGAGGAACCCGCAAAGCCGGGTGAGTTTATCCTGCCGGAACTGATGGCTATTGCTGTGGCTCACGAAGTCAGAGATGACGATATCGTTTTCGCGGGAACCGGGCTCCCCATGGTGGGGATTATGACGGCTAACTTCCTCAACGCTCCGCACGCCCTGTTGATCTACGAGTCGGGCATCTGTGATGGCAAGACCATGCATGTCCCCATGTCGGTGTGCGATCAGCGCGCGGCAAATATGAGCTCCACCCTTGGGGGGCTGGTCGACACCTTCGGATATTACCTGCAAAATGGATTTGTCACTCTAGGCTTCCTCGGGGGAGCAGCGATCGATAAATATGGCGGCGTGAACGTGACCTCGATCGGGGACTACTATCACCCCGCGCACCGCTTTACCGGGTCGGGCGGAAATTCGGATATCGGCACCATGGCCCGCCGCACCGCCTTCATCATTCTTCAGGAGAAGCGACGCTTCCTGGAAAGGAACGATTACACCACGACCCCGGGCTGGTGGTGCTGGGACTTCAAGACCAAGGAATGGAAACCGAAAAAGGAAGTGTGGAAAGGGACCCCATTTGCCGACTGCGGGCCTACCGCGGTGGTTACAAACATGGGCGTTTACCGGTTCGATGAAAATGGCATCATTTACCTCGAAACCTCCCATCCGGGTGTTACGGTGGAACAGATCAAGGAAAACTGTGGGTTCGATTTGAATGTTTCGCGGTTGAAAGGCGAAACCGCACGTCCTAACTACAGGGAGTTGTTCGTGC
The DNA here is from genome assembly GCA_017881795.1 of Syntrophobacteraceae bacterium. Taxonomy (GTDB): domain Bacteria; phylum Desulfobacterota; class Syntrophobacteria; order Syntrophobacterales; family Syntrophobacteraceae; genus JADGQM01. The sequence goes on along the minus strand of JADGQM010000058.1, from coordinate 14,201 downwards.
TGAGGGAATTTGTTGATCCCGAACTGATTTTTCTCCCTCAGAAGGTGGACTATCCGGCGACGCTTCAATCACTCATTGATGCATGACTCACGCCGGTCCGGAAGCCTTGATCTCTTATCTTTTGGCTAAGGGAATGGGCTAACTTTCTTACATCCAGGTAGGGGCGGGGTTCATCCCCGCCCGTTTTTTTCTTTGTGGAGACTGTCGGGAGGGCATAAACCCCAATGTCGGTGAAGGTGCCGCTGAGGGGGAGTCCAAAACTAAAGTTCTTCTTTTACCACGAAGAGCACGAAGAAAACGAAGGACACGAAGTGATATTTCGGAGGGAGTTATACTTTGCACGGCCACCGATTGAGCTTCTTGTCATTTCGACCGGAGGGAGAAATCTTTAAGATTCCTCACATTCGTTCGGAATGACATAAACGTAATTTATGAGCGTGCGAAGTACAACCTGCTCCCCTACAATTTGATCTCTACTCCCACCTCAGATGCCAACTTTCTCAAAAAATCATGAGAAATTTCTTCTCTGAGCTTTTCGAGGTCGCTCTCAAGCACTTCGCAAAAGGCGTGGACGAACCCTTCATAGAGGGCCAACAGAGTGTTCAGTCCTCCGTCTGGGTGGTGCAGCACCAGGGCTTCTTCGATAGTCGTGGTAATAAACTCATCGCTGGCCAACTGCAGTGAGGAGTTCTCAAGATAGTCGAGGTACTGGTGGGGTTCCACGAGTTCGTTGTCGTGGAGCCAGCCAAGCTGCAACAGCACGCAATAACAATACTGCGCCCGCTCCCGGATTTCCTCTTCAGCAAGCATTAATGCCCCTGATGCGGTTTCTCAAACGTCTTCGTACGCTGCCTTCTGGTGCTTCAACCATTCCTCATTTCGGGCGGCAACCTATCGATAGAGCCGGCCGCCTTTCCGGTCTTTGTCGAAGCAGTAGACTTCCATCCCCGGTATAATCACCCGCACCACAGGTATTCCCACATCCGACCGGGTCAGGTCAACGACGACCGTTCTGCTCAGCCCGCACCTTTCGAGCTTCTTGAGAAGCGTCTTTACGTCCTCAAGAATGTCGTTACTGTACTGGCTTTCCATCTCCCCGAGGCCTTTTTGCTCCGAGGCATAGAAACGGGGATCTTCCAAATCCTCATCATTGTAGTAGAAAGGGATATTTTCCTGAAGACTGTCGAGCCCATGTTTTTGGATAAAGAAGGCCCGCGTCGTGGCCAGCTCGAGCAGGGCGCGCGCCATGGCTACACGGGGATCGAGATGGGCTCCGAAGCCGTCGAACGGCATCAGATTGGGGTGAAGTGCATCGTGTGAAAAAGCGGCAATGACCGGTACTCCAGTATCCGTGGTAAGATCCCGGGCCGTGACCTCAACTCCTGCCTTTTCGAACTTCCTTATCAGCTCGATGATAAACTGATGCTCAGGTTCATCCTCAACGGTCACGGCCGCGTTCATCTCGCTGTTGAACTTGGCAATGCTCCAGGCGTCCCGTTCGATGACTTCGGTCATGCCATGAAAAATCGCCTCCTCCATCGTGTTTCCCGATGCCAACCCATTGGTGTGAGTCTTGAGAGGAGTGTTCTCATCCAGATGAAACGGGTGATAAACCGCCGCCGCAGGAACGAGTATTTCCTTTTGGGCGCTGACGTCGAAACCCCACACCCAATGAAGAGCGCGCTCAGCTCGGAAGTCGGAAAAGCTGGGGAGGATGAGTTCCTGAGGATCCAGGGTGTTGAAATCATTACGGAGCTCGATGTGGCTTCCGCGAACGAGCTTCCCCCGGTACTCGTCACGGAATTCGGAGCAGTAGCGCTCGATCGCCTCCATCATCAATGACACCTGGGCCTGCGTTTTCGAAACCCCCTTGCCCGTGTGGCTGGTTTTTGAATGGTCAGGGCGGAGGCGATCACAGGTAAAAACCGGCAACCCAATTCGATCCAGATCGGTTGCGTCGCGAAACGACATCATGCCTACGAGACTTCTGGTCGTTTCAATGAATTGCAGGGTTGAGGCAGGGGTCTTCGAACGATGCGTTTCCAGAATGTAAACCTTGGGGCACTGCTGCAGAGTTATGCCTGGCATTCCGCTTCTCCTCTAAATGTACTGATCTCCCAGTTCGGTGATAACGCTTTCGAGGTCACCGCCGGTCTCAGCCTCCAATTCCCGGCGAGCGGCTTCCAGACGTCCCCTTAATGCCGGGTCCTCGAGATCGGCCAGGCCTTGGATAGCGCCGCCGCGACGGCCCAATCGGTAAAGCAGTCGGTCCTCTGCAGAAAGCAAAAAATACCTGTCAATCACCGCCAGCATATGATCTTTATCACCGGGAAAGGTCCCTTCTATCTCCGGCAGGAGGTTCATGATGTGATCCGAAGTAAGCGTGCTGCTGATATGATCAAGGGTTTCAATAAAGAGTCTTATTTCGCGGGCTGTATCATCATCGGAAAGGGGCGTGAAGCGCCCTTGGATTGTATCTTTATAGAGGGGCGTGCGGGACGGGATGCGAAGGCTGCGCAGCCTGATAAAATGGGGGTTGAAGGCGTTGATGACGCGGGCTGTTTCCAGAGCATGCTCACGCGACCACTCCTTCCCTCCCAGTCCCGGCATGATGTATTCCGAGAGCGTCATGCCCGCTTCAATAACCTTCCGCCCTGCGACGATGTGTTGTTCTGAGGTGGTACCCTTCTTGACCAAAGAAAGCACGCGGTCAGACCCGCTTTCCAAACCAACATGAATGCGATCCATGCCCGCTTCCCGGATGGCCTTCAGGTCCTCGCCGCTCTTTCGCGCCAGCGTACTGCTGCGGGCATAGGACGTCACTCTGCGGATTTCAGGGATTTTGCTCCGCAGATAGCGCAGGGCTTCTACCAGGAGCTCAACAGGCAACATAAGACTGTTGGCATCCTGGATGAAAACCCTTCCTGTTCCTGAAGAAGCCCACAGTGCCACATATCGGTAATGTCCGTTATAAGATGGACTGGTCAGGACCGCATTCAAAACCCGCTGGTTCATCTGGCCGGCCAGCCCCAAAGACCACGACAGCTTCCGCAAGTCGTCAAGAATGTTGTGGACCGCGTCGATGTCCCGATGGATTTCTTCCATAGATCGACGACTGAATTCCTGTCCTTTGTAGACGGGGCAAAAGGTGCATCGATTCCACGGGCAGTTTCGCGTAAACCGCAGCAGCAGGCTTCCCGCTTCACTGGGCGGGCGAATTGGCCCCTGTTCATAGGTCATGACCGGTGGTTCCATACCTTTGATTTCCACCTTGTAAAATCAGGCTCTTGGCAGCCCGTTTGAGATCCTGTTTCAGCATGTGACAAAACGTGTTACATATCTTGCTCGCGTGTTGTAAAAAAGCACAACATTGTGCAGGAGACAAGAGGTACGTCTGGAAAAATAGTGATTAGTATCCGGTGGCCATTGATCAGTATGGAAGTCAACCGAAGGGGATCATGAATGGAAGACAAATTTGTCGCAGTTTATGTAATGGTTCGTGAGAATGAATTACAGCCGGAAGACGGTGGTTCCTACGATGCCCCTCTTGCCCGGCAAAAAACAACATGTCTTGAATTTGTCAGACAGAAACTGGGGGATGTTGCCCTTGAGAAGACCCAGGTGTACACACGCCGCAAGGACCTTTTTCTGGATATTGAGCGGCATCGTGTCTCCCATTTGGTTATCCAGAGTCTGGATCGTTTGGGAAGCAGCAAAGAAGAGATAAATGGGATAATCTTCGAACTCAATATGGCAGGAATCGAATTGTTACTACTGACCGGGTGATGAGTTTATGCTTTGCTCAGGTCGCTGGTCGCTCGTTCCCTAGCTGGAGCTTGGGAACGAGCGACGCGGCGAAGCTTTGGAACCGATATCCGTCGTTCGTTGCGGCCCCGCCAAAAGCGGGGTCATGGGGGTCAGAAAGCAAGGTTAGGAGGGCTTGTCCTTTTTCTTGAGCGATTGGCCGAAGCTCTCCATCAGCTTTTGAAATTGCTCACCCTGTTTCTTCGCGAGCTCCTCGAAATGTCCTGCGAGCTCCTGATGTTCCTCCATCTTCGCTTCCGACATAAGCATCCGCAGGTGCCTGATGGTTTCTTCCTGTGACGCAATTTTTTCTTTAAGCTCTTCGCATTTCTTCACCAGAGCCAGATGTTCGTCACGAGGTGCGACGCCAAGCATGGCGAGGTAGTCTTTGAAAGATTTGGTGAAGTTTTCTTGCGCTCCCGTCCACATTTTCAGGTAATCGGGACTTTCTTTCTCCACGTCATTCAATCCATAGACCTTTTTGAACATGGATGTGAGTTCCTGAAAGCCGGTGAACCCCCCCTTCATCCATTCCGTCATGTCCTCGATCTGCTTTTGGCTTTTGGCCGCATTCAGCATGAAGTTACCCCAGAATTCCATAAATTGTCTGTCCATGATTTGCTCCTCCTCAGAGTATCGGTAGGCGGGAATCCCGCGGAAGCGCGGGACTGCGCCACATCCCAATCCGGAGATTGCCTGCCTGGTGGTTGTTTCTTCTCATTTGGCCGGCGAGGGAGTCTCATCCAGGTCCAGTTGGTAGCGGACCGGTCCCCGGCATTGCCCATCGGGATGGGAAGACGAAGCATGAGATTTATAACTGAAACATGAATCAAGAGCACACTCCGAGGTAGGCATCGACCATGATGTGGCTATTGCGGTGTGGCCCTTGGGAAAAACAGTGACCTCCGCGTCTACCCACTCAAGGGGTGCGAGGCTGGCAGCTTCATCAACCAGATCGTCCTTCTCGGCAATGCAGATGAGCCAGGGAATATGCTTTTCCTTGAAATATTTCAAGTTGAGCGGGCGGTTAAACAACCTCACAGGGAGCGTCCCGTCCTTATCCACCGGGATGGTATAAGACTCGAAACTCGCTTGCGTGATGCCGAGGGGAAGATCGGTCTTGTCATACAACATCCATTGGTTGATTGCCGCAGCGGTCTTGTTGACTTTAGCCACCTGTCCAGGCTTGTCAAACATCATGAGATCCCGGTACAGGGTTAACAGGGGAGCCTCTTTGTCGATGCTCTTCAGTTTGAAGACCCAGCTAAGGATTTTGCCATCGACCACCGGAAGACCGCTGGGCAGAGTTTTTAGTGAATAGCCCAAATCCCTGAAGCGCGCCGGCGTGTGTTTCATGAACTCAACCAGGGCTTTGCTCCGCGATCCGTCGATGGGAGCAACACAGGTGATGTGGGCGTCAACGAGGCCGTCCAGTTCGCCCGAGAGAATCGCCAGAGTAGTCATATAACCGCCCTGGCAAAAGCCGTTCAGGGTGACCGGTCGGCCATGCCGGGCCATCACCCGGGCACAGAAGAGACGCGTATCGAGCGTGTCATCTTCAGGAGTCAAAAGCTGCACGGCTTCGGTGGTCTCGATGTCCTTCATAATACGGATGTAGGTGGGAATCCCCTGATTGGCGAAGCAGTGCGCGTAGCTCTTGTTCTCCCCGGGCAAAAAGGCCAGGATATTTGCCCCCAAAACATAGGGTGGAATGATGATGATCGGTTTGCCGTTTTCTCTTACCTTAACCTGGGGGTCCCGAGGAAGGACCTGGTAGAGCTCAAACCGGTCGGTTTCAGCCGCTTTGACATAGCCGTCCTGATCAAAGCCGTCCTGATCAAAATGAAAGCCGTATTCCGATTTTACCTCCTGAATAGCCTTGGGGTAGGCATTGACCACCAGGTCCAGGAGTTGAGCCTTCCGCGCTGTAAATTGCGCGAGGTCTTCTCCTTCGCCGTCGAACAGGGTATTAAGAAAGGCCGCGAAAGCCTCGTTCATCTGTCGAAGGAGGTAGTCGTTCAGAGCTAAAGGGCTGATCATGGCCTGTGACCCCAAATCGACATTGAGCTGAAAGAGGTCGGCGTAGCCACTCATCGTTTCTAGGTAAGGAGTGCTTGGGAGCTTTCTTCGTTCTGTGTTGCAGAAGGCATTCAGGGCATCCCATGAAGGCTCCATGAATTCTCCCGTGTACTTCAGAACGCCATTTCCAAAAATCATGGCGCTTTTAATCGAGTTGAGGGATGCCTCCACCATTTGCGATTGCAACTTTGGCGCTTTTTGCAGAAAGCCACTCCACAAATCAAATGACTGATTGCAGGGACTCCAGAAATTCTCCATCGATGTTTCTCCCAGATTGATTATTCGACATGGCCCAAACGCTTTAGGGTTTGTCCTGGCCTGGCTGGATTCCCCCGGCAAAGGGTAAACCACACACGGGGTAAATCCAGACATTATCCAGGCCGGATAGGACTCAGTTCTAAACGGCGCCACCGAAGAATCCCTCTACTTTTTTGAAGCTCTCGTCCACCGAGTTCTTGAAGTTTTCACGAGCCTTTTTGTAGGCTCTGGCATATTCTTCGACGACCTTTTTCCCTTCCTCAGGAAGCCAGGAGGATTGTTTCAGAAACATGTCCATGGTTTTTTCCATCTGGTCCTGAAGCATTGCCAAGCTGCTAAAAGTGTTTTCGAAAACGGTCTTGTTATACTGAATCATCTGTTTCACTGTCTCTTTCTGGTCCATCTGGATCACTCCTTAGTATACTCGCGTATCCACGCGATTTGTTCACGGTTCACAGGAAAGCTTAAGGCTGACATTTACAGCATTTAAAGCTAACTCTTTTTGACCGCTTCAGTAAAGTACGTCTCTACTTTGGTAAAACCTTCGTCAACCGCTTTCTTGAATTCTTCGCGGCCTTTCTTGAAGGTCTGGACCCATTCATCGAGCATCTTCTTCCCTTCCTCGGGAAGAAAGGTCGCCTGGGCCATAAAGGTGCTGACCATCTTTTCGGTTTGCTTCTGCAACAAAACCATGGCATCAAAAGTGTTGTCCAAGGTGGCCTTGTTGAAGTCGATCATTTGCTTTGCCATTTTAATCGGTTCCATGTTTGTAAATCCTCATGCTTTTTTGGTATAAGTGTGTCGGCACTTGCCACCCCTGATCACTTGATCAAGGGTAACCATATTTTAATTGCTCGAAGGCCAATGTCAAGGGGAAGATGGTGCATTGCAGCATAATTGGTGAATTTTTCATTCAGCGAATATTGATCTTAATATCCGTGTATTATTAAATGGTTAAACAAGGATACCGTAGCAAACAGCCACTGCTTACGTTATTGTATGTTGCAATGTTTCGCACCCGGACGGTCCCATCACAATCAGGAGAGGGAAATGCCTGAAAAAGTGTTGCTCAAGAAATACGCCAACCGGCGATTGTACGATACCGAGAAAAGCGCCTATATCACTCTGAGCCAAGTGGCTGACATGATTAGAGAAGGGCGTCAGGTGCAAGTTGTCGATGCGAAGACGGAAGAAGACTTGACGGCCTTCATTCTCATGCAGATCATCGTGGAGGAAGCCAGGAAGAACAACAGCCTCTTACCCGTGACCCTCCTCCACCTGATCATCCAGTACGGCGAAACGGTGCTCAACGAGTTTTTCGATAAATATTTAGAACTTACTATCAGAAATTATCTTGCCTACAAAGCGACCCTCGATCAGCAGTTTAGAAATTGGCTTGATGTGGGCAAGGATCTTTTTGCCCATGCACCAGCACCCCCGCCTCCTTTCGCAAATCTTGACTCCCTCTTCGACCTTTTTCCAAAATTAGGAAAGGGAGCAAAAAAAGAGCCTCCTGCTCAGGAATAGAACTTCCCAGGGAAAGCTGCCTTCTCGACTCAGGCCTTGGGCGGGCTGACCATCGCCTCACCATCGAGAACCAGCGTGCCTTCCTGGTTTACGCACGTCGTCTTCAGTCTGACCCGGTTCTTATCGGTATTGATCTCAATCACCTCAGCGCGGGCCGTGATCGTGTCCCCAATCCGCACCGGTGCTCTGAAGTTCAGTTCCTGCTTCATGTAGATGGTTCCTGGTCCCGGCAGTTGCATCCCAAGAACGCCAGAAATGAAACCGGCAGATAACATTCCATGGGCAATCCTGGTCTTGAAAAAAGTGTTCTGGGCATAAGCCTCGTTAATGTGAGCAGGATTGAGGTCGCCGGTCACTCCGGCGTAGAGGTAAACATCCGCCTCGGAAATCGTCTTGCTAAACTCCGCTGAGTCGCCAACCTTGAGCTCACTGATGGTTTTTCCTTTCATGAGATGCCCTCCTGTCGCCTTTTGACTACCCTGTCAGGTACGTCGAGGCGCTGGCTAAATAATAGAGACGGTGGGTTCAAGCATTTTCTCATTTTTTTCTTTTGGTTGAAGCCGGTCGACTTTTTGGACTGGCCCCTATCTTCGGCTTATCGCTGAGCGGCGGTGGGGAGGCTACAGCTTCCGCTTCGCTCCCGTCTCTTTCTTTCAGCCAGCCGGCGATCTTGGGAGCCAGTTCCTTTTGGCATTTGGCGCTTACATAGATTCCAATGTGGCCCGTTTCCAGGCACAGGTCTTCGGTGTCTTTGCTCCCAACCCTGCTGGTCAGAAGCTCAGCGGCCGCGGGCGGGACCAAATGGTCGAAGCGGCCATAAACATTCAGAACCGGCATCATGATGTTCTGAAGATCGACCCGCTTGCCATCCAGTTCCATCTTGCTCTGGATGAGCAGATTCTTCTGAAAGCAATCCACGATGAACTGCCTAAAGGTCTCTCCCGGAACGTCGGGGCTGTCAAAAATCCATTTTTCCATGCGGATGAAGTTCTCCACAAAGACCTTATCATCCACTTTTTCAAAATAGCCGACGTATTTGTCGAGCATCAGCCGGGGCGGGTTGAGCAGCAGGAAGCCCATGTTCATGACGTCTCCCGGCATATTCCCATAAGTTTCGACTACGCGGTCAGGATCAATGGCCTTCACCCAGATGTTGAGAAGGCTTTTATCCGTATCGAAGTTGCTGGGGGTCACAGTGGTAATCAGGTTTTTGATCTTTTCGGGGTGCAGGGCCGAATACATAATCGAAAAGCTTCCGCCCATGCAAATTCCCATCAAATTGACTTTCGGGATGCCATGCCGCCGGCGGATAAAATCCACGGCATTGTCGAGGTACCCATTCACATGATCATCGATGGTCAGGTAGCGGTCCATGGCCGTAGGGTAACCCCAATCGATCATGTAAAGGTCAATCCCCTCTTTTAGAATATTTTGGACCACGCTCCTTTGCGGCTGCAGATCGAGCATGGTCTCGCGATTGATCAAAGCGTAAACCATGAGCATCGGGGTTTTTACTTTAGTCTCGGTTAGGGGAAGGTAGTGCTTGAGCTTGACACGATCTTCCTCATACACGATTTCACAAGGTGTGGTGGCGATGTCCGTCTCAAGGGGGCCGAGCAGGACTTCCTTTGACTTGAGGATGCGCTCTTGCGACTTTTCCACATCCTCTGCCAATTTGCCCAAGATAAGGTCTACTGGAATACCGGATTGGTTCATGAAGGTCCTCCCTTATGTCAATGACTCTGATTTCTCAATCTTCTTGGCCATTGCTTTGACTTTTTTCTTGAGCACATAGAACTCCTTGTAGAGCTCATTCATATCCCTGTTCGTCGGAACGGGCAGGATTTGGAGAAGGTCTATAAGCACCTTCTCGCGGGCTACCTTGTAGTCCTGCGACGCATTCATGGTCTTGCCCAGACACTCAACGTATTCCGGTAATTTGAAGAGGGTCATGTAGTGGCCTTCCAGGGATTTGATCCATATGTTGTAATAATCCTTGAAGTTTTCGGGCAGCTTCCCCTCTTTGGCCAGCTCCACGATCTTTTCCTCCATCTCGTGCAGGGATTTCTCCACGGGGATGTTGAGTAACTTGAGGAATTCGCCTATGGCCACCTGATAGTTGGCGAACTTGTCCACGGCGTCATTCCCTCTTTCCTGATAGAGGCGGGCTAAGCCAACCTGGGGCATTTTCAGGAAGGGTTGGATATCTTTCTCATAAAATGCTGTCCATTCTTTGAAAGTGTCCGGTTGCAGCCCTTCAAAGTCGTAGGCCTTGCTTGCCTCCCCGAGCTTGCCCGCGTGTTTCAGCCACATCTGATGGAGCTGGGAGTACCCATCCCAGGTGGTGCGAGCTATTCTCATGGCAGCTTCGGGTGATGCGGTTATGCCCTTGAGAAGCGACTCCAAGGTTTGCGGGGAACTGAGGGCCGAAGCCGAGGTCTGCCACATTTTAAGCAGCGCCTCCCACCCTTCCTCCATTCGGCCGGCATATCCGGCAGCGGATGTCTGCACATTTTCCGGAACCTTGAGACCGCCGAAAGGAGCGGTTTTGGCTGCCGACAGCCAAAAATCAGAGGCCGCTTTCATCCACTCGGCAAACATGGCATCCGGGCCTGATTTTTCCTTGTTATCCTGGTCCATAGTCCACCTCCCAATTTTCGATAAGGTTAAAAAATCCGATGGTTCACCGCAGAGCACGCAGCTTCGCTTTAGACTCTCTGCAGCACGGTCGCCATGCCCTGGCCGCCGCCGATACAGAGACTGGCCAGACCGAATTCCAGGTCGTTTCGCAGCATCTGGTTCATAAGAGTCACCATGATGCGGGCTCCGGTGCAGCCAATCGGGTGGCCGATGGAGATGCCACTTCCAAGAGGGTTCGTTTTCTCCGGATCACACTTCAGCTCTCGCATGCAAGCGATGGCCTGGGCGGCAAACGCTTCATTCAGTTCGATAGCGCCAAAATCGTTGATGGAAAGCCCGGTTGCTTGGAGGATTTTTCTCACGGCGGGTATCGGACCGAGGCCCATAAAGGCTGGATCCAGGCCGGCTGAACGATAAGCTGCGATTTTGACCAGGGGCTTCAGGCCGAGAGCTTTGGCCTTATCTTCAGACATGAGCAGCAGTGCGGCCGCGGCGTCGTTGATACCCGAAGCGTTGCCCGCGGTCACCGTACCGTCCTTCTTGAATGCCGGTCGCAGCTTGGCCATTTTCTCCAGGTTGGTATCCATCGGTCTTTCATCGACATCGAAAACGAGGGGGTCTCCCTTTCTCTGGGGTATCAGGACTGGCACAATCTCATCCTTAAACAAACGCTCAGCAATGGCTTTGCGTGCCCGCTGGTGGCTCAAAACCCCAAATTCGTCCTGTTCCTGTTTTGAAATACCGTACTTCTCAGCAATGTTTTCGGCGGTCAGTCCCATATGGTAACCATAGAAGCTTTCCTGCAAGCCGTCGAAGATGAGAAGATCGATCAGACTGGTATCGCTCATACGGGCGCCCCACCTTGCCGCGGGGACAGCGTAGGGAACCAGGCTCATGTTCTCCATGCCCCCAGCCAGGATAATCTCGGCACTCCCACTGCCAATGGCCTGCGCCGCCAATGCCACCGTCTTCATCCCGGAAGCGCAGAGCTTGTTTACGGTGTAAGCGGGCGTTTCCTTGGGAATGCCAGCCCCGATCATGGCCTGCCTCGTGACATTCTGGCCCTGTCCAGCCGAAAGCACATTTCCCATGATAACTTCATCAACCTGGACTGGTTGAAGCGATACGTCGAAGTCATTGGCCTTTCTTTCCAGATCTGTTGGGCCGACGCCCTTCAGAGCGTCGGGTTCAAAGCTCTGCAACTCCGTCATCGTCACCGGGCGCAACCCGACTTTTCTCAAAGCCTCCTTCATGACCAGTGCACCCAACTGGACGACGGGCGTCGACTTCAGGCTCCCACCAAAAGCTCCCACTGGAGTCCTGGATCCGGACACAATCACAACATTTCTCATGTTCTCATCTCCTAAGGTTGACTGAGATTAATAAATATAAGAAGGGGCTTCATCCAGTCCCCTCGAACCCAGACGCAGGCCGCCATAAATGAAATACACCTGACCCGCCATGCCTCGTTGTGCCGTGGTCACTTTGGGCATCACCGACATGGCAGCCTTCGAAGAAGAATAATTGATCTGCCCCGCTGTTCCAAGTGATGTAGCAGTAGTATCACGGCAGATCAGACCTCTGCAATTAAAGAAGTGAATCGACAAGCTCATATTGTATACCGAAGGCGTCGGCGACGCCTTTGTAAGTCACTTTGCCACGGACCACATTGGCGCCGAGTTTGAGTTCTGGATTCTCCTGCATAGCTCGCTTCCACCCCTTGTTGGCAATCTGGAGAGCGTACGGCAGGGTGGCATTGGTCAGCGCTAGGGTGGAAGTCCGTGGAAGAGCCCCAGGCATATTGCTCACGGCATAGTGAACGATGTTATCGACGATGTAAGTTGGGTTGTCATGGGTGGTCTCCCTGGACGTTTCAAAGCATCCCCCCTGATCGATGGCAACATCCACCAGCACCGCTCCCTTCTTCATGGTCTTGAGCATTTCCCGGGTAACCAGGATGGGGCATTTACTTCCGGGGACGAGAACGGCGCCCACTACGATGTCAGCTCTTGTAACCAGATCGCGGATGGTCGCAGGATTTGACATCACCACAAAGCAGCTTGGCGCCAGGACGTTACTCAAGTACCGGAGTCGCTCCAGGTTCACATCCAGGACGTACACCTTGGCGCCCCAACCGTACGCCGTCTTGGCCGCTCTCAGGCCTACCCTCCCACCGCCAAGAATGACGACTATTCCGGGGTCAACACCAGGTACCCCACCGAGGAGGATGCCATGACCTCCTTCGGCCATCTCGAGGTACTTTGCACCCTCTTGGATGGCCATCGCCCCTGCCACTTCGCTCATTGGGGTGAGCAGCGGCAAGGCCCCATTGGCTTTCTGAACCGTCTCGTAGGCAATGTTGACGGAGCCGATCCTCATGAGGGTGCGCGTCAGTTCTTCTGAGGATGCGAGATGGAGATAGGAAAAATAGATCTGGTCCGGCCCCAAGAACCTGTATTCAAAGGGCTGCGGCCCCTTCACCCGCAGCATCATCTCGGAACGTTTGCATATTTTCTCTGGAGAATCCACAATCTCAGCACCCATCCCGGCATAGTCGCCGTCCTCGAAGCCACTTGCTTTCCCGGCTTGTCGTTCCACCAGGACGGTATGTCCATGCTGCTTCATGATTTCCGCTCCTGCAGGAGTGATCGCAACCCGATGCTCGCCCGCTTTTCTCTCTTTCAGTACTCCGATGATCATGTTTCCTCTCCTCTTCTGCGCTCCACAAGACAACGGCCCTTGGTATTGGTGACGCAAACAGCCGGCAGTTCTCCTATTGCACTGCATCCACTTGCTCGGCTCTAGAGGAGTTCGTCAATCGGAGTGAGTTTCAGGCCAAAGGCATCGGCAACACCCTTGTAGGTCACTTTGCCATGGATCACGTTGGCGCCCAGTTTGATTTCGGGATTTTCCTTCATGGCCCGTTTCCATCCCTTGTTGGCGATCTCGACCGTGTAGGGCAGGGTGGCGTTGGTCAAGGCAAGAGTAGAGGTTTTGGCCACTGCGCCCGGCATGTTGGCCACGCAGTAATGCACGACGCCGTCCACCACGAAAGTGGGGTCGGTGTGGGTGGTCGCCTTGGAGGTTTCGAAGCATCCGCCCTGATCGATGGCCACGTCAACCAACACAGAGCCCTTCTTCATGGTTTTCACCATCTCGCGGGTGACCAGCTTGGGAGCCTTGGTGCCCGGAACGAGCACCGCGCCCACCACGACATCCGCTCTCGAGACCAGGTCTCGAGTGGTAGCCGGACTGGCAAAGAGCAGAAAACAATTGGCCGGCATAACATCGCTCAGGTAGCGGAGGCGATCGAGATTCATATCGAGGATATAGACTTTGGCGCCCAAGCCGCAGGCCATCTTCGCCGCGTTGGTGCCAACGATCCCGCCACCGATGATAACAACCATGCCGGGATCGACGCCTGGAACTCCCCCCAGCAGAACGCCATCGCCTCCCTGTGCCATCTCCAGATACTTGGCCCCTTGCTGGATGGCCATCCGCCCCGCCACCTCGCTCATGGGGATAAGCAGAGGCAAGGATCCATCCGCCTTTTGAATGGTTTCATAGGCGATGCAGACTGAGCCGGTTTTGAGCAGGGCTTCAGTCAGGTCCTTATCCGCAGCCAGGTGAAGATAGGTGAAGATGATTTGATCTTTCTTGATGAAATCATACTCTGAAGGCAGCGGCTCTTTCACGTGCATCACCATCTCTGAGCGCTCAAACACTTCCTTAGCCGTCTCGACAATCTCGGCGCCCGCCTGTACGTAGTCTTCATCTTCAAAGCCGCTTCCGGCTCCGGCATTCTTTTCTACGAGAAGGGTGTGACCGTTTAGTTTCATCACCTCCACTCCCGCAGGAGTCATACAAACACGGTTTTCCTGCACCTTGATTTC
>JADGQM010000268.1 GCA_017881795.1 Syntrophobacteraceae bacterium | reverse complement strand
TTGCGGAGGAAGTCTATCAAGCCGCAAAACTGCGGGGAGCCTTCGCCGTTGATGCTCCCGTCTCGGGCGGCGACGTGGGAGCACGCAATGCCACCCTCTCCATCATGACTGGAGGAGATCGGGAAGTGGTCGACGCCATTCAGCCACTCCTGGGTGTGCTGGGAAAAAACATCGTCTACCAGGGACCTGCGGGGTCAGGCCAGCATACCAAAATGTGCAACCAGATCGTCATCGCGGGGACCATGATCGGCGTGTGCGAGAGCCTGATATACGGCTTTAAAGCGGGTCTCGAGCTCCCGACGATGTTGAGCTCCATCCAGGGTGGCGCAGCCAGGTGCTGGGCCCTGGACAATCTCGCCCCGCGTATCCTTCAAAGAGATTTCGCCCCCGGCTTTTTCGTCGATCACTTTATCAAGGATATGGGCATTGCGCTCAAGGAATCGGCACGGATGGGCCTTTTCCTTCCCGGATTGGCGCTGGTGCATCAACTGTACCTTGCGGTGAAGGCCCAGGGGCACGGTAAAAGTGGCACCCAGGCGCTCGTGCTCGCCCTCGAACAGATGTCCGGGACGGTGATTCAGGCAAAACCTCCGCATTAGAAAATAGTTGATGCTGCTCAGGGTATCCCTGGCGAGCGAAATGCTAACGAATGGGGTGCGTCTCTTTTGAATCATTGTTCCAATGAGCCGCACCAAAAACGATTGATCGAGCCGGGCAGCTTGTGACATTTCACGCTCTCTACGATGAGCTTCTCCAATCCAATCTTTCCGCACCGTGAATCATGCCAGCATTGACATAACACATTGGCTCTGCTAGCGTGAAATGCCAGCGTTGAATCTGGATCAACAGTAACTTCTCATTAAGTATAAGCCAATCTGTCACCCCCGCGTGTCGTTAGCGGGGGTCCAGGGATCAGCAAGATTCTGGATTCCCGCTAAAAACCTGCGGGAATGACGATCCATGGCTTTCATGGTTCGTTGTGATCCTGCGGTTATTGAGAAGTTACGGTCGACAGATCTCATTGCAGGATTTTTTTGAGGCCATAGTGGTCTCATGGAAGCAAATCGTAAGGTTCTTGTTTAACAGAAGGAGGGTAACATGCTTTTCCGGAGCTGGACCAGAGGATTCGTCTTCATCTTGTGTTTGGGACTTATGCCCGCGATATGCCTGGCAGCCTATCAGCACCAGGGTGAGCAGGATGCAGGAGTTTTTGTTTTCGTTTATCCTGACAAAGCCGGCACTAAGCTCGACAGCTGCAATCTCTGTCACAGTGGCGGCCAATATGTAGATTCCAAAGGGAAGACCGTTAATCTCGGCAGTTGCCAATGGTGCCACTACACCTATGGGTATGATAAGCATGGTGACATCCAAGAGACCTTGAATCCCTATGGTTCTGATTATCTTGCCAGCGGAAGAAGCAGTGAAGCTCTCAGAGTTATCGAAAGCCTCGATTCGGATAAGGACGGCTATCCCAACAAAGTGGAGATAGCTGCCGTAAGGTTTCCCGGTGACCCGAACGATGATCCTTCGAAGGTGAATGCTCCTTATCGAGTGTTTTCGCGGGAAAACCTTGAGAAGCTTCCCCTGCGGAACCAGTTCATGGTAATGAACGCCAGTAAATCTACGGACTTTTACGCAGAATATACCGGTGTCAGCATGGAATATCTGCTTAAGCAAATTGTTCGGGTCCTGCCTTCGGCAACTGATATCAAAGTCTCTGCGCCGGACGGGTTCTCGCAGTTTCATCCCCTCGAGCTCGTTCCCGATCCGCTTCTCTATCAGGTCTATGGGACTTATCCCAAGGCGAGCTACTATTACGATCAAGTGGCTGACATTGCCAAGAACCCTGATGGCTGGGCGGACTATAGCGCCCCTTCGTGTGCCGGTAGACTTGACGGCGATATCATCGTAAATGACAAACCTCTGAGAATGCTGTTAGCCTTCAAAAGGGATGGGGAATACCTCACAACGGGTGTCTTAACTCCTGACAATAAACTTGACGGCGAAGGCCCTTTCCGGGTTGTGCCGCCGCAGAAGGAGCCCGGACCTCCCGATCAGCGTTCAACCGCAACGAATCAAAATGTGGATTGGCCGTATGCTGCCAATGCGGATCATAACGCGGGCTTCTCCACCCGGTCGGCCACCATCATAAAGGTTGAACCTTTGCCTCCGGGCACCACGGATATCAACACTCTTGAGGCCGGGTGGGATTTTGTCGATAAGGATAAGATTGTTTTCTACGGCGCCATCGATCCTTCCTCGACGATCAAGGAGAAGTTCAATGAGCTCATCACGGTGATCGAATCGCTCGATGCAAAAGTATTCAAGAACCAGTTCCTGAAAAGCCAGCTCCGCCTGAATGTCAGAAACGCCAAGTGGTTTTTTGCCGCAGATCAGCGGAAACACGCCGTCAATATCGTCAAGGGCGATATTTTACCTCGCGTTGACGGATGTAAGCTGAAAGGGAAGTCTGACGCGAATGACTGGATAACCGACTGTAACGTTCAAAACCAGGTTTACTGGGCTGGGAATGAAATCCTCGTTTTGCTTGACATTCATTAGCACTTGAAGAACAGGAAGAAGAGGGAGAAAGCCATGTCAAAACGTTTGTTATTTCTTCTGTTGATGGTAGCGGCGCTGTTTCTGACCTCGGCCGATGTTGGGGCTCAGACCGCGGGCGGCAAGGAACCGCAAGTCAAAGACCTGATCCTGGCAACGACCACATCCACCGTGGACACCGGGCTCCTGGATGTCTTGATCCCGATCTTCGAGAAGCAAACCGGCTATCGGGTGAAGACCATTTCGGCAGGTACGGGGCAGGCTCTGGCCATGGGTGAAAAGGGTGAGGCGGACGTCTTGCTGGTGCACGCTCCGGAGGCCGAGAAGAAGCTGGTTGATAGTGGGCTGGTGAGCAATTATCAGCTCGTGATGCACAACGACTTCGTGATCGTTGGGCCGGCAAGCGATCCGGCGGGCATCAAAGGGAAGCAGAGCGTCGATGCCTTCAAGGCCGTCGCTCAGAAAGAAGGGACCTTTGTGTCACGCGGAGATGACTCGGGTACCCACAAGAAGGAGCTCTCCCTCTGGAAGAAAGCCGAGCTCACGCCTGCGGGGGCAAAATGGTACCAGGAATCCGGTCAGGGTATGGGGGCAACCTTGTTGATGGCTTCCGAGAAGCAGGCGTACACGCTCACCGATCGCGGGACCTACCTGGCGCAGAAACCGAACATTAAACTGGAAATCCTCTCCGAAGGCGATCCATCACTCCTCAATATTTACCATGTCATGCGAGTTAATCCCGAGAAGTTCACCAAGGTCAACGGCGAGGGCGGCAAAGCTTTTGTTGAGTTTATGCTTTTACCGGGAACGCAAACAATAATCGGCGAGTTCGGCAAGGACAAATTCGGCCAGCCCTTGTTTTTCCCTGATGCCGGTAAAAAAATGTAGGAAATAGCTTCCCGCCGGGCGGAGAATGGGGGGACGCGGAGAGAGGATGAGACTGGGAGAATAGGGTGGAGGCGATGTGGAAAAGCAGGTTCTGTATCTCAATCTCCGCGTCCCCGTGTCCCCCGTTCTCCGTGTCCCTCCCTCCCCGTGTCCCCACGAAATTACCGGTGATCAATTATCAGGAAATGAGGTGCCGCCGAAGAGGGTTATTTCGTAGCTGTCTGTGAGGTGGTCTCCCGGTTCAGACCGCTGGAGAAGGTATCCTGAAAGACATAATCCGCTTCTTTTTCAACAAGAGTCTGGAGGTGGCGATACCCTTCCATGATGGTTCCGGCAACAGGGGTTAATTCCGATCCGCCCCGTCTGGCGCCATCCGGCTTCCGCCTCACGAGAGTCTGCCCCAGGCGATCTTCGGTGGCCTTTATTTTGCCCCATACGGCCCGGTAACTCATTTTCAATTCCTTGGCTGCGGCATGGATCGAACCATATCGGTCAACTAACTCCAAAATGCGCAACCGGCCGGTCCCAAAGACGACCTTGCCGTTTTCATCTTCAATCCAAATCTTTGATTTAATCGTGAGCTTTCCGGGATTCGAGTCCTTTGATGTCATAATCTGCACTCCTGCGGGGGGCGTGGCTCCCCAAATAAGATACGAGATCTTCACCTTCCCTCAGTGCCGGTTGATGGGCACTTTTCCAGGATCGCCAACAAACGGCAGCGCCAGAAGCCAGGGAAGAGTCAGGCGCTCGGGGTCGCGAAATTGCGCCAGCCCGATGGTCATCGCTTCATGGCCTTGCCCTGGCTGGTCCTTATAAGTGCCCAAGAGACGGTCCCACCAGGGCATGTTGAAGCCATAATTACTGTTGGTTTCACGTATGATCACCGAATGATGCACCCTGTGCATGTCGGGGGTGACCACCAACCACCGCAGGATGCGATCAAGACGCACCGGAAGACGCATGTTGCTATGGCTGAACATGGCCGTGGCGTTGAGCGCTACTTCGAAAATGAGCACGGCGAGCGCGGGCGCTCCAAGCAACGCTACCACCATGATCTTAATCCCCATGGACAGCACAATCTCGAGGGGATGAAAGCGCAATGCCGTGGTGACATCAAAATCCAGGTCCGCATGGTGCACCATGTGCAAGCGCCAGAGGAGCGGAAGCGCATGAAAGAGGACGTGCTGGAGGTAGATGGCAAAATCCATGACGACTACGCCGAGCGCGACCGTAAGCCAGTAAGGGAAAGCGACGTTATTGAGCAATCCCCAGTGACTTTCCCTGGCCATAATCGCCATCCCCACGGGGAAAAGGGGAAAGACCAGGCGCACCGATACCGGGTTAAGAGCAAGAATCACAAGGTTGGCGAACCAGCGACCCGCCTTGGAGGTGTTAAGGGATCGCCGTGGGGCCAGGATTTCTCCAACGGCTACCAGGCTGAAGACGCCCAAGAAAAAGCCAAGGCGTATGACAATCTCGTGCTCCAATGGTTCCCCCTTCGTTGCAAACCCGCTCTTTGCCTTGGTGCCCGTCCAAAAACAATTTGCTCTCAATTCCACCCTTTCTCAACCACGAAGGACACGAAGACCACGAAGAAATCTCTTTCTTTCCTTGGTTCCCTTCGTGTTCTTCGTGGTAAAAGAAGGTGTTTTATTTTTGGACAACTCCTTACTTCGGGCCTGCCTCTGCGGCCGAGAGAGGCATGGAACAAACGGCGCTGGCCTTCTTCATTTCCACGTAATGAGCCGCAGCCAGAGCGGCGATGCAGCCGTCAGCGGCGGCAATGACAATCTGATTGGCGTATTTTTGCCGAAGATCGCCGATGGCAAAGATGCCGGGGATGCTTGTCTCGCACTTTTCGTCGGTGACTACGTATCCGTTTGCATTGGCTTTGACGCCGGCCGGCACCACTTGGTTATTGGGAAAAAAACCGACGAAGATGAACACGCCGTCAGTTGCCAGTGCTCTTGGCTCACCGGTTTTGGTGTCCTTCAGGGCAACCTCGCAAACTCCCTGTTCATCGGATTTTATTTCGGTAACGACGGTATTCCAGAGAACTTCAATGCCGCATTCAGCCAGCACCCGCTGCTGCAGAATTCTACTGCCCCGAAAGGCGTCCCGGCGATGGACGAGGTGGACGCGTTTGGTGATTTTTGAGAGGTAGAGAGCGTCCTCCAGGGCGGTATCGCCACCACCAACAACCACCACAACTTTGCCCCTGAAGAAAAAGCCATCACAGGTGGCACAGTAGGAGACGCCCTTACCAAAGTTTTCGCTCTCTCCAGGGACATTGAGCCGGCGAGCGCTGCCGCCCGGCGCCAGAATGACCGCATGGGCGTGGAGCTCCGTGCTGTTAGCCAGGCGTACGGAATGGAACTCGATGCCGGGATCGACGGCCACAACCTCTTGCTGGATCATCTCCAAGCCGTACCACTTGGCGTGTTGCAGAAATTT
>JADGQM010000267.1 GCA_017881795.1 Syntrophobacteraceae bacterium | reverse complement strand
TATGTGGAAACGTTTTCGCCCTATGCCCGCCAGTTCCTGGAGCGGATGGATCCTCCCGAGGCGGACCTCATCGACGGCATTCCCCCGAGCATCGCCATCGAATCGGGAACCGCGGTGCGTAGTTCCCGGTCGACGGTGGGCACCATTACGGAAATTAATGACTACCTCAAGCTGCTCTATGCCCGCCTGGCCGTGCCTCATTGTCCTCAATGCCGGCAACCCGTCTCCCAGGACAACCCTGAGAGTGTTTATCAAAAGCTCCAGGACCTGCCCCGCGGCAGCCGCGTCCTGGTCGCCTTTCCCTACCTTCCGGAATCCGCTGAAAATAGGCCCTCACGGGATGACTTGACCGGTCAGAGAGTCAAGTCGGCCGATCGGCCTTCAAGTGCCCACCAGAAATGGAGCCGGCACCTGATTTCCCAGGGCCCCCTTCGCGTTTACAGCAGCGACAGGACCTACGATCTGGAAAGCCTCAGCACGGAAGATCTGGAAAGTCTCACCGGAAAAGAAATCCTGGTGATTGTCGACCGCCTCCCCTGGGGAAAAGCCACCACCGAGCGCGTGAAAGACTCCCTCTCAACCGCCTTCAAAATGGGGAACAATCGCCTCGCTGTGGTCGTTCTTCACGGTTCCCAGCCCGCTTCCCCCCCGGAGGCCTCTGAAACTTCGAACCTGATCCACAGCGCATCGATTGAACCCTCGGCCCTCGACACCCAACACTTTACCCCTCCCGCTCATCCCTCATCCCTCATCCCTCATCACTCCTCCACCATCAAATGGTTCAGCTCGGATTTGAGCTGTGCGGCCTGCCACACCGGGGAGACGATCCCGCCGCCGACTCCGAACCTGTTTTCTTTCAATAGCCCGTTGGGCGCCTGCCCCGAGTGCCGGGGGTTCGGGAGGACCATCGGCTTCGATCTGGATCTCGTGATCCCAAATCCCCGTCTTTCGTTGAGCGAGGGGGCGATCAAACCGTGGAGCAACTTCAATATGGAATACACGGATTTGATGGAATTCTGCCGCCGGGAGAAGATCTCGACCAATATACCCTTCGAACAATTGGGCGAAGACGCGAAGAGGAAAGTCATCGAAGGTGCCAAGGGCTTCTATGGCGTCAACGGTTTCTTTGAGTGGCTGGAACGCAAGAAGTACAAAATGCACGTGCGCGTCTTTCTCTCGCGCTACCGCGCCTATACGCCCTGCAAGGCGTGCGGCGGCGCCCGCTACCAGGCGGCGGCGCTGTTGTATCGGCTGCGCGGGCGGACGCTCGGTGAGTTAAATTCCCTGAGCATCGAACAATGCCTCGCCTTCCTCGACGGCCCGTGGCCGGAACTGGAGCGCGATCCGGCGGCGGCGCTGCTGGTCGGCGAAATCCGCAACCGGCTGCAGTTTCTGCACCAGGTCGGCTTGGAATACCTCACGCTCGACCGCCAATCCAGGACCCTTTCGGGTGGCGAGGTGCAGCGCGTGCATTTGACCAGGGCCCTGGGATCGGCCCTGGTGAACGTGCTTTATGTCCTCGATGAACCCAGCGTCGGCCTTCACCCTCGGGACCAGCAGCGCCTCATGACGCAGCTGCGGCGGCTGGTGAACCTGGGGAATACGGTGGCCGTGGTGGAACACGATCCGGACATGATCCGGTTCTGCGATGATGTGATCGATATGGGCCCGGGTGGTGGCGAGCGGGGAGGGGAGGTGATCTACCAGGGACCCCCGGCAGGTCTGGCCGATTGTGAAAAGAGCCTGACCGGGGCTTACCTCCGGGAGAGCCGCTCCGTTGCCATCCCCACGCGGCGGCGCTTGCCTGATTGGAACCGCGTGCTGACGGTCGGCGGCGCCCGCGAAAACAACCTGAAAAACCTCACCGTGCGGTTCCCTCTGGGTCTGCTGATCGGCATCAGCGGCGTTTCAGGCTCCGGCAAGAGCACCCTCGTCAAGAAAACCCTCCATGCCAACTGGCTGCGATCCCAGGGCAAGGCCACCGATGCTCCCGGCTTGTGCGACGGGCTGGAGGGAGCCGGACTCGTCAGCGACCTTATCCTGGTGGATCAGCAGCCGCTCGGGCGGAGTCCCCGCGCCAACCTCCTGACTTACACGCATGCCCTGGACCCGTTGCGAACCCTTCTGGCGCAAACTCCCGAAGCGGTTGCCAGGGGCTATTTAGCCAGGCACTTTTCCTTCAACCAGCCGGGCGGCCGCTGTGAGCTCTGCAAAGGTGAAGGGTTCGAACGCGTCGAGATGCAATTTCTGGCGGACGTCTACATTCGCTGCTCGCAATGCGAGGGCCGCCGCTTCAAAGACGAAATCCTCGACATCCGGGTGCGGGGCCTGTCCATCGCAGATATGCTCGAATGCACCGCCAAAGAGTTGCTGGAGCGAATTCCCGGCCATAAGCCCCTGGTGGCTGCCCTGGATCCGATTGTGGCCATCGGCCTCGATTATCTCCGGCTGGGCCAGCCCCTCAGCACCCTTTCCGGAGGCGAAGCCCAGCGGTTGAAGCTGCTCCGCTATCTCGGCGCTAAAGCCGGCCAGGGCGGCAAGGGTCCTGAACAAAACGGCGGACAGGCCCTGTTCCTCCTGGACGAACCCACCACGGGCCTCCATCCTCATGACCTGGAGAAGCTGGTGAACGTCCTCCAGAAACTGGTGGATCTCGGGAACACGGTAGTCGTGGTGGAACACAATTTGGACCTGCTCAAGGTGTGCGACTGGATCATCGACCTGGGACCGGAAGGTGGGGACCGCGGAGGCGAGATTGTCGTCGAAGGCCCACCACCAGTCATCGCCGCCCATCCGCACAGCCATACCGGCCGCCATCTCCAACGCCGCCTGCAAGGCCACGCCCGTCCTGACGCCTCCGCCACGGCCATGGAAATTCATACGCCAGGCAATGGTTCAGCCCCGGAATCAGCACTCGGCACTCAAGACCCCGCAGGGGCGAGAGGCCTCTCGCCCCTACGGGATCTCATCACTCGTCACTCGTCACTCGTCACTCCTTACTCAACCTCCACCACTGATCACTCACCACTGATCACTGACCACTCCTTCTCCCGCGACATCATCGTCCGCGGCGCCCATGAACACAATCTCGACATCCCGGAAGTCCATCTGCCGCGCAACAAGATGATCGTCTTGACGGGGTTGAGCGGGTCCGGAAAATCCACCCTGGCCTTTGACGTCATCTTCGCCGAAGGGCAGCGCCGCTATTTGGAATGCCTTTCTGCCTATGTCCGCCAGTATTTCAAGATTCTGGAAAAGCCCAATGTCGATCAGGTGCTGGGGCTGCCGCCGACGGTGGCCATCGAGCAGCGCACCAGCCAGTTGAGCCGCAAATCCACGGTGGGGACCATCACCGAGATCTACCACTTCTTGAGGCTCCTTTATGCCAAGCTGGGAAAGCAGCACTGCCCGACCTGCGGCCGGGAACTGGTGGCGCTGACCTTCGATCAGATCCTCGCCATGGTGGAGCAGGAAGCGAGGCAAGGCGAGGCCCGGCTGCTCGCTCCCCTGGTGCGGAGTCGCAAGGGCATCTACCGGGACCTTTTCCTGCGCCTGAAAAAACTGGGGTTCGAGACGGTCCTGGTTGATGGCAAATGGCTGCCCCTCGACCCGGCGCCCGCCCTTGCACGCCATCGCGAACACGACATCGAAGTCCTGGTGTCTCATATCGGCGGGCCGGGAGCCTTGCCCGGCGATTTGCCTGAGGTGGTGCGACGGGCTCTTGCCCTGGGCAGTGGCTCGCTGCACGTGGAGGGAGCGGAACGGAAAGTCTACAGCGAACGGCTTTACTGCGATCATTGCCAGCAGGGGCTGGCGCCTCTCGATCCCCGCCTCTTTTCGTTCAACAGCCGCCATGGCGCGTGCCCTTCCTGTGCCGGGCTTGGCGCCACCAAACTCTTCACCGTCGAGCGCGTCATCGGTCCTCCCCAGGTTCCCCTGAAGGATGGCCTGTTGCGGTTCCTTAAGTCTACGCTGTGGCCGGAAGGCGTCAAAATGTCGGTGAAACGGTTGCAGCGCTACTGGTTGGAAGTGTTGAAGGTGAATCCCGAGGCAGCAATTCCCGTTAATGTGGCCGGGGTGGATGTTCTTGAGGCCAATCTGTCCACAGGGAGCATCCAGTAGAGGTAGAATACCAGATTGGTGGGTAGATTTGAAGCTGGGATCGAGGTTTCTTCATGAAAGAGGGCGGTTTGATGGCCAGCGAAGGCAATAGTGTTCACCGGGAACCTGAGGCAAGGTCGATCAGTAGGGTTCCAATCTGTGATAATGACTTGGAAGAAGGCTCACGGGAGCAAGTTGCGATGTGTCGTTGAGAGGCACTGGGCGGAGGCTCTGAGGTCCGGCAATGATCACGCGGTAGAGCATTTGCATGGATTCAACGGGGACAAAGCGAAATATGGAGCGCATATTTTCCCAGAGTTCTCTCTTGGGACCTGATGCTTTCCAGGCTGCATGGAAAAGGGGGCAACACAACTGCTGAACTTGGTCAGTAAGGAAAGCCAACATCATGAGCATGACAAATACCAGGCTCAGGTTCTTCTCACCAAGACCATAGTTGTGCTCGTAATGGTATCCTTGGTTCTTCAGTGTGTTGAAAGTCTCGTTTTCTACCTTCCAGCGAGCACGACCTCCGCGCATAAGGGAGTATGCGTTTTCCCGAGTGATGGTGAAATCCGTTGCCCAGGAGAAGTGCTGCGTGCCATTCGGGCTTTCTTCCCAGTATTCGAGGACATTGATCAGAAGGTCCTTGTTGGACGCGTTGATGGGGACGCCGTTCACAAACCGAAAGAAATGGTGCACCTTGGGGTTTTCTGGGTCCTGCATATGATGTTCGACGGCCTCACCTTTTTCAACGGCGGCGTCCAGACATGCCGAAAGGTATGCGTGATCCCCTTCCTTGAGCCCTAAAATAAAGTGGCATCGGTGCTCGATGAGGTCCCTGATGTGGGGAGCATTGGGGCTGAGGCCGTCCTCGGTAATGATGACCTTTAAATGAGGGTGGTCTTTCCTGAATTTTTCGAGCCATCGCCTGCAGGCGTTGCGCTCGCAGTCATTCTTGTTGTCACCGTCGGAGTTGAAGATCGGCTCTGGAGGCAGAGGGATGACTTCTTTTCGGTCCGGGTGGACGATGACAGCCGCATAGGTTTGGAGGCTATAGGTGACTTTACCGGTCTTCGGGCATACTCTTCTTAGACATGCGGGGGAGGAGAGCTTTTCGGACACAAAGTAAGTTGTCCCGTCGCCGGAGACGAGATGGCACCCTTCGATGAACACCATCTCTTCCAAAAGTTTGCCTCGCTGGGCTCTGCGGACGACCTCCTTCTAGCCCGGGCGTAAGGAATCAGGTTCAACCGGGTCGAGGCGAGTAGGCATTTGGGTGTCACAGGGGGCCTGTTTTATGCCGAAAATGGACTCCAGATTGTGCTGTTCGGCGATCCTTCGACGATCAAATGCAAGGAGGCTCGGATCCTTGAGAACAAACATGGCATAGCCCGACATGAGGCAATCCGTCAGGGGGATGGTATAGTCACCGTTGCCTGGCTGAGGAACTTGCTCGAAGGTTTTTCGAACGGCTCCATTGAGTCCGTCAGCATTCAAATGCTTGCGCACCCTTGTTTTGAAGAGCCACCGTCGGTCGGCCTCGCGTTGTCTTTGGAACCGTCTCCTCGTCATGGAGACTTAACATACAAAACAAATGCGGGCTTGTCCCGTGAAAAGTGAGCCCCGCAGCAACATTTTTTCCGAGCGGTCGGCTCTGCGGTCTTGTTGATGTTTACGAAAACTTAGATCTTAACCCGTGCCCCAAAGTCCCTTTACAAGGGGTGCGGGAATTGCTGGTGCTAAACCAGTTTGAGAAATTAGCAGGAAGGCAGATCACCGTAGCTTCGGATATCCCGGTGAGGA
>JADGQM010000266.1 GCA_017881795.1 Syntrophobacteraceae bacterium | reverse complement strand
AGAGAATGGCCCTGCGGGGTATAGCGTTCCTGCTATGAGTCATGTGGGGCTAACGAAAAGGAGGATGGGAAATGGGAACAATTTTACTTATCGTTTTGCTGATCCTATTGTTCGGCGGCGGGGGTGGCTATTATGGCTATAGCCATTATGGCGGGTACGGGCTTGGCGGAGTTCTTGGTCTGGTGCTAATCATTATCGTCGTGCTGGCTGTGCTCCGACGTTAACCGCCCTAATCTGTCCGCTGTCAGCATCTATGGGACAGATTTGGCGGATTGAGGAAGGGAGGATTTCTGGCTCATCGTGCCTTTGAAAGCAGCGAATATGAGAGAGAATTCCGGGCCTGCGAAAGCCGACATTGAGATCAAGACAAACCCTTGTTCAAAGCCCTGAAACGATACCAACTGAGCCGCGAAGACAGTGCCCGGAGCAAAGCAGGGTAAGCAATCATGACCACAGCTCGTCCAGCTTGCGCCGCGCACTGAAGGAGAACCGCGCCCATGTCCCCGCCACGCTCACGTAATGATACTGCAATCAAAGCAGCTAGCTGCAAGTCCAAGAAGGCCTCGAAGCGCAGCGACGCCCCAACTCCTGGTAAGCCTGGCCCACGCAGATCCCATAAATCGCATAAACCGGGCGGAAAAGAAAGCCGGATCAGGCACATACTGTCAGTGCTCGGACCTGGCGTTATTACAGGGGCGTCAGATGATGATCCTTCAGGCATTGGCACCTATTCCGTGGCGGGTGCGCAGTTCGGATATCAGACGGTTTGGGCAAGCCTCGCAACCTATCCGCTGTCGGCAGCCGTACAAGAAGTATGTGCCCGCATCGGGCTGGTGATCGGCCACAGCCTGGCCGCAATCATAAAACACAATTATCCCCGTTGGTTGTTGTATGTGGTAGCGTTCCTGCTGGTTGCCGCCAATACCCTCAATATTGGGGCGGATATCGAAGCTATGGCGGCTTCCATTCACCTGGTCTTTCCGATTGTGCCCACGGCCGTGTCCGCCATACTCCTTGTAGCACTCACTCTCACTCTGCTGGTGTTCCTGTCGTACAAAACCTATGTGAAGTACCTGAAATGGGTGGCACTTGTGCTGTTCTCATACATAATAGTGGCATTTCTTTCGCACGTAGATTGGGGCGTGGCACTCAAGTCGTTGGTTGTGCCGGCAATTACGCTGGATGCGGGCTACATCACGATGTTGGTCGCAATCCTGGGAACCACCATTTCTCCTTATATGTTCTTCTGGCAGGCCAACTTGGAGGTCGAAGAGAAGATAGCCTCCGGTTCGATCACCTCGCACGACACGAAGATGAAGCACCCCCGCATGTTTTTCCTGGGCAGGCAGGCTATTGGCGACATGCAGATAGACACAAATGTCGGCATGTTCTACTCCGAACTGATCATGTTCTTCATCATCGTATCAACAGCCGCGACCATCAACAAGGCAGGCGCAAAAAACGTAGGGCAACTCGATCTGGCCGGCATTGCCCAGGTTCTCCGTCCTCTCGCCGGCGATGCGGCATACCTCCTGTTCACCCTGGGCATCGTGGGAATATGGCTCCTGGCGATCCCCGTGCTGGCCGGGAGCGCTGCATACGCGCTATCAGAGGTGTTCGGGTGGAAACAAGGTCTGGACAAAAAGTTCCATCAGGCCAAAGCCTTCTATATAACGATAATACTGGCAACCATGGTCGGGCTGGGGCTTGTGTTCCTTGGGGTCGATCCTGTGGCGGCACTTTACTATTCGGCAGTCATCAACGGTGTTGTAGCCGTACCACTGCTGGTGATTATCTTCCTGATCGGCAACAACAAAAAAATACTGGGCGAGCGGACAAGCGGCAAGCTTTCGAACTTGTTGCTGATCATAACCACCCTTCTCATGGGCGGTGCCGCAGTGGGCATGTTCCTCCTATGAGGCTGGAACGCCTTCCGGAGGACGTCCCAAACGTCATGCTCGTTGGAGTATTTTGAGATAGTTACTCGGAACCCTAAAACAAAAGTGAGGTAAGCAACAAGTATGAAAGATAAGCAAGGCCCGACCTCAAAAGCGAACTCAACACCCAGCGCCCGATTCCCTATCAGCAAATCATCCAAACCTCTGGCGCCCGGGCTTGACCCGCAGCTTGCGTACCATAATCAAAAATTTCTTGAGAGCGACGAAGCAAGGCCAATACGCATTCTGGCTGAGTACTTACATCCCCTTGAGGCCTTGCGGGAACAAGATGTCCATGACACGATTGTGTTCTTCGGATCTGCCAGACTCCGAGAAGACGGTCCGCTTGGACGCTACTACACCGAAGCACAGGAGCTTGGGCGCCTTGTCACTGACTGGTCCAAGGGACTGGGGACTCCCCAGCGGCACTTTATCGTTTGCTCTGGGGGAGGTGGCGGAATAATGGAAGCTGCCAACCGGGGGGCGGCAGATTCCGACGGGCGAACAGTCGGGCTCAACATAGGGTTGCCGCATGAGCAATATCCAAACCCATTTATTACTCCGCAATTGAGCTTTGAGTTCCGTTATTTTTTCATGCGAAAACTTTGGTTTGCACACCTGGCGCGAGCAATCGTTGTATTTCCGGGAGGCTTCGGCACCCTCGATGAGTTTTTCGAGATACTCACGCTCTCACAAACCCGAAAACTCGACAGGCCAATTCTTATCCTTCTTTACGGATCGAGCTACTGGAATGAAATCGTAAACTTCCATGCGCTGGTGCGCCACGGTATGATTAACAACGATGATTTGTCTTTGATTCACTTCGTCGACAGCCCAAACGAGGCGCTCGAAGCACTAAAGCGCCTCAAGGTCGAAAGCGAGAAGAAGTGTCCGGCGCTGGCAAAATCCAGCACGATTGGCAGAGAGGCCCAAGTATGAACATCCCAAAAGAACAACAACGTTTTTTCCTATTGCGGGTGGCGCGGCGGGCAATGGCTGAACGCGGCCTCGAAGCTGATTTCTCTGCGGCAGCGCTGGCAGAGGCTTCGGACCTCATCCCCCTAACCTCTCCCATGTGCCAGGAGCTGATGTGCGCGACTTACGCAAGCTTCTTTGGTGCTCAATTGACAACGACGACTCGCGCGATCTCGATCAACTCACCGTGGCCGAGGCGCTACCCGGCGGCAAGACCAAAGTGATGGTGGCAGTTGCCGACGTCAGTTCCGTGGTTGAACCCGAATCGGCGCTGGATACCCACGCAGCCGCTAATACCACCTCGGTTTACACTCCCCCCCAGAACTTTCCAATGCTCCCGGAACGTTTGAGCACCGATCTTACATCACTAAACCAAAGCGAGGATCGGCTGGCGATGGTAGCGGAGATGACAGTGGATGCCCAAGGCCATATTGCAGACTCGAGCGTATACCCGGCCCTGGTAAAAAACCAGGCCAAGCTCGCTTACTCTAGCGTTGGCGCATGGCTTGAGGGCCGAGGCCCGCTACCGGCGGCGGCCAGTGTGGTTGCAGGCATGGCCGACAATCTCAAACTCCAGGACCGCATGGCCCAGATTCTCAAGACCCAGCGTCACGAACATGGTGCACTGCAACTGGAGGCGGTTGAAGTACGCGCCCAATTTGAGGGTGACACGCTAAGCGGGTTGGCCGCCGAGAAGCACAACCGAGCCCAGGCTCTCATCGAAGACTTTATGATCACAGCCAACGGCGTCATAGCGCGCTTTCTGGAAGATCATCACTTTCCTGTTTTGCGGCGCGTGGTGCGTTCACCCGAACGCTGGCAGCGTATCGTTGCTCTTGCTCTTGAGCACGGAGAGCATTTGCCTCCTGAGCCCGATTCAAAGGCATTGAACGAATACCTCATTAAGCGCCGCGCGGCTGATCCCTTGCGTTTCCCCGATTTGTCACTCTCAATTATCAAGCTGATGGGCCGGGGCGAGTATGTGGCAAGCTTTCCCGGTGACGTGACGGTGGGCCACTTTGGCTTGGCAGTGAACGATTATACCCACTCCACCGCACCCAACCGGCGCTATCCGGATCTGATAACCCAGCGCTTGCTAAAGGCTGTTTTGACGGGACGCAAGAGTCCTTACGGCAGCGATCAGCTCGTCGCGCTTGCCGGCCACTGCACTGCAAAAGAAGATGACGCACAAAAAGTCGAGCGGCTGATGCGCAAGGCCGCTGCCGCGCTGGTACTCGGCGACATGCTGGGCCGTGAGTTTGACGGCATAGTCACCGGCGCCTCGCCTAAAGGCACCTGGGTGCGCATCTTCGATCCACCGGCCGAAGGCCGCCTTGAGCAGGGTTCGCAAGGTCTCGATGTCGGCGACCGCGTGCGCGTTAGGCTAATACATACTGATCCGGAGCGAGGCTTTATTGATTTTGCCCGCGCGGGACACGGGTAGGAGCAATGGCAGATGCCAACGTGGTGGGCAGGCTCGAAGGCTTGGGTAAATAGTCTTCCGCCCTCAAGGTTGACAAGTTCATTTTCCGATAAGATTACGGGGCGCGATGTCGTCTGCGCTCCAGGAGGTCCAGGCGGCGGTACATACGAGCCAGCGGCCCCGGCGCCCACCAATTCCACCGGCCAAGCAGACGCATGGTCGCCGGGACAAGCAAGGCGCGCACTATGGTTGCGTCCACTACAACGGCAATGCCCATGGCAATGCCCATCGTCTTGACGACCACCATGTCGGCGAGTCCGAAGGCGAAGAGCACCAAGGCCATAATGGCTGCAGCTCCGGTAATCAGACGGCCCGTGCGTTCCAAACTCTCCGCTACCGCACGGGTGTTATCGCCCGTCCGCTCGTACTCCTCGCGTACCCTGCTGAGCAGGAGCACCTCGTAGTCCATCGAGAGGCCAAACAGGACGCAAAACATGATGATCGGTGTCATTACCTCTATGGGACCAGGCGTGAAGTGGAGCCACGTGGCCAGATGACCGTACTGGAAGATCCAGACCAAGGCGCCGTAGGAGGCGCTGATGGACAGCATGTTCATCAGCACGGCCTTAAGGGGGAGCAATAAAGATCCAAGCAGCAGGAAGAGTACCAGGTAGGTTACCAGGACGATGAACCCGATCGCGACGGGCGAATTCCGTTGCATGGCCTCGATGAAATCGAGATGGAACGCGCTTTCCCCGGTGACCATGAGTTCGCCGTCCACCGAAGGATGCGACCGGCGGATTGTCCGGACGAGGCTGCTCGCCTCATCACTGGCCGCGGCGGCGGACGTTTGAGCGACCAGAACCACGATATCATTGCCCACCGTCCGCTTCAGAGCAAGCTGCACGCCTGGCGGGAGCTGGGCCTGTGGCAGAGTGACGAGTTGCTGGTACTCGCTACGGCTGATGGCGGGGTCCAGATCCACGAGGCTGTCCACGCGGGTGATGTTGGGGAGCTTTGCCAGCCAGCGGCTCAGGTCGTAGATCTGGCCCACGTGCTCGGTGGTCAGTGGAGAACGGTCGGCATAGCGGACCACCACGACGATAGGGTTGGTGTCGACTTCCCGGAATTCACGGTGCAACAGTTCTTGGCCCAGACGGGATTCTGCCGTCGTCGGCAGTCCGTTCACCCCACTGGGGCTAAGCCGAATATTGAGGAATGGCATGCCGAGCAAGAGCAGAAGGAGGGTAGCCGGCAGCAGCACCCGCCAGGGATGGCCCATCACCATAGTCGCCAGCCGGTGCCAGAATCCTGGGCCACTGCCGGGCTTGCCGGCGTTCACGAATGGCAGGCTCCAGGCATCGACTCGATGTCCAATGATGGCGAGCAGCGCAGGGAGAAAGGTCATAGCGTAGAGGACGGACAAGGTCACGACGATGGCGCCCGCCAAACCCATGGAACTCAGGTGCCCGACCCCGAGGAACAACATACCGAGCAATCCGATGGCCACCGTCACTCCCGAGAAAAGAATCGCTCGCCCGGTAGTCGCCATGGTGTGCGCCAGGGCGTCGGGGATAGGG
>JADGQM010000265.1 GCA_017881795.1 Syntrophobacteraceae bacterium | reverse complement strand
GGAGGTGGTTGTCGATGCGACGGGCGCCTTTGTAGATCCCATGACTCCGGCCGACGATCCAAAGGGCTCCGCACGGGGACATCTGGCTGCCGGCGCCAAGAAGGTAATCGTATCCGCGCCCTTCAAGATTAAAGACAAGAGCAAGGATATTCCCCCTGACGCCATCACCACGGTCATGGGAATCAACGATGCCGACTACGATCCCAAGAAGCATGTGATCCTCTCTAACGCTTCCTGCACTACCACCTGCCTTTGCTATATGGTTAAACCACTCCTCGACTACTTTGGGGCCGATCGCATTCTTTCTGCCGCTATGACCACGGTGCATGCCGCCACCAGTTCCCAACAGGTGCTGGATCACGCTCCCAAATCAGGTGCCAGCGATTTGCGAAAAACGAGGTCCGCCTTCAACAATATCATCCTCACCAGCACTGGCGCCGCCAAAGCCCTGGGCCTGGTCATCCCGGAAATGAAACGGATCGCGTTCATTGCTGAATCGGTGAGGGTGCCGGTGACCAGCGGCTCGCTGATTATCCTGGCGGTGATGATCCAGGACGAGAGTCTTACCGCGCCCATCAGTCACGGGGACATCAACAGCATTTATAAACGGGCGGTCGACCATTACCCGGAGGGCTATCTGGTCTATTCGGATGAGCAGAATGTCTCCGCTGACATCGTCGGGCAGCCGCGAGCGGCTGCGGTGATCGAAGGCCATGAAAACCACACTCGCACGGCAGCTGTGCGCATTAATATGGACGTCGCCAGAAAAGCGGGAGTCGACATCTATGGCGGGCAGGAGGGAAAGATCATTGAGGTCCCGATCACCCAAGCGGTGATCTATGCTTGGTATGATAACGAACTGGGCAGCTATACGAACATGTTGGGCGATCGTACGGTCAGTGTTGCCCAACTGCTCTAGGAAATCGTTTCCAGAGCAAAATAACATTCATTTCGTGGGCTCACAGAAGTCGTCTCAGGGTATTGCTCCCATCATGTCTGCCCGTGTCGCCCCACGTAGGATTGAAAGTTACCTCTGAAAGGAGAAAAGAATCATGGCAATTCGCGTAGCAATCAATGGTTTCGGACGGATCGGTCGGACCCTTTTCAAAGCGGCCATAGATCGCAAGGCGCCTCTGGAGATTGTGGCCATCAATGATCTGACGGCCCCGTCTGAGCTGGCGTACTTGCTCAAGTACGACTCGGTCCATGGGATTTGGCCTCATGAGGTTTCCGGCACCGAAAATGAGTTGATCGTTGGTGGCAAGACTTACCAATGTTTGAAGGTGAGGGATCCGGCTCAGTCTCCTTGGCATGAGCTGAAGGTGGATGTCGTTCTTGAGAGCACCGGGCTTTTTGCGGACCGGGATGGATGTCAGAAACACATCAATGCCGGCGCGCACAAAGTCATCGTCACGGCGCCCGGAAAGGGCATGGATGCG
Organism: Syntrophobacteraceae bacterium; assembly: GCA_017881795.1. Lineage (GTDB taxonomy): Bacteria > Desulfobacterota > Syntrophobacteria > Syntrophobacterales > Syntrophobacteraceae > JADGQM01. Next base: position 4,509 of record JADGQM010000265.1, on the reverse strand, counting down.
ACTTTTGTCATCGGCGTCAATGATGACGCGTATGATCCTCGAAAGCATCATATTGTTTCCAATGCCTCATGCACCACCAACTGTCTGGCGCCCATCGTGTCCCTCATGCACGACCGCTTTGTGGTCGAACACGGTCTGATGACCACCATCCACTCCTATACCATGGACCAGCGCCTTCTCGATGCGCTGCACAAGGACAAGCGACGCGCGCGCGCGGCCGCGCTGTCCATGATCCCCACCACGACCGGAGCGGCCAGGGCGGTGGCGGAGGTCATCCCGGAACTGAAAGGTAAGCTGGATGGTATCTCCATCCGCGTGCCCACGCCCAACGTTTCCCTTGTAGACCTGGTTTGCACCGTCGGTCGAGATGTGACCAAGGAAGAGGTAAACAAGGTCTTTGAAGAGGCGGCCAACGGTCCGCTTAAGGGCATCCTGCAATGTGTCACCGAGGCTCTTGTTTCCATTGACTTCAACAATACCGCCTTTTCTTCGAGCGTCGACATGCAACTCACCAATGTTATCGGTGGCCGGATGGTGAAGGTTTTTAGCTGGTACGACAACGAATGCGGATATTCCAACCGGGTGATCGATCTCGCTGTGATGATGGGACAATCTCTCGAATAAGAAAGTTAGTGATGAGAGACGAGTGAAAGCAAGGTCGGCGGCATTTGGTAGCAGCCTGCTGGAGGGAGGATCTTTGTTGGCTATGAAAACCCTGGATGAGGTGCAGCTTACCGGGAAAAGAGTGTTTTTGCGGGTCGACTATAACGTGCCGCTGGATAAACAGCATCAGGTGACGGACGACCTGCGTATTCGGGCCACCTTGCCCAGCATCAGGAAGATCATCGATACCGGTGGCAAAATTATCCTCGCATCGCACTTGGGGAGGCCAAAAGGGAAAGTTGTGGGAGACTGCTCCCTGAGACCGGTAGGAGAATATCTCTCCAAACTCCTTGGGCAGCCTGTCTTGATGGCTTCCGATTGTATTGGGGATGCCGTGTGCAAACAGGTTTCGGAGATGAAGAGCGGTGAGGTATTGCTGCTGGAGAATCTGCGCTTCCATTCGGGCGAAGAGAAGGATGACCCCGAGTTCTCCAGGCAATTAGGCGAACTGGCCGATGTCTACGTTAACGATGCGTTCGCCGTATCCCACCGGGCTCATGCCTCGGTTCATGGTATCATCCACTACGTCAAGGTTTGTGCCGCCGGCTACCAGTTGGAAAAGGAGATTACCTTCTTTCGCAAAGCCATGGAAGATCCCAAAAGGCCGCTCGCCATGGTGATTGGTGGCGCAAAAATCTCCACCAAAATTGACTTGCTGGAAAACCTCATTCCCAGAGTGGACCTTATGGTCATCGGTGGCGCTATGGCCAACACCTTTCTGAAGGCTCAAGGGAAAGGCGTGGGTAAGTCGCTCGTCGAGGATGACCATCTCCAAACCGCCGCCAGCCTGCTCGAAAAGGCCACCCAGCGAGGCGTCAAAGTCCTCCTGCCCGTTGATGCCGTCGTGTCCCCGAGCCTTGAAGACACCGCCGACGTTCAGGAAGTTTCGGTGGATAAGGTTCCTCCAAATACTCAGATTCTGGATGTGGGATCAAAAACCATTGAACTCTTTGAAGCCAATCTCAAGAACTGCCCAACCATTGTCTGGAACGGGCCGTTAGGGGCCTTCGAGTATCCTCCTTTCCACAAGGGCACCTTCGCTCTGGCCGAGTTCCTCGGCAACCTGAAAGCCCTGACGGTGGTCGGGGGAGGTGATTCGGCCGCAGCGGTGAAACAGGCTGGAGTGGCGGATAAGGTGAGCTATGTTTCAACCGGAGGGGGAGCTTTCCTGGAGCTGTTAGAAGGGAAAACCTTGCCGGGCATTGTCGCCTTGGAAGAATGTTCGATGCGAAGTTAGAATACTACTCATCTTTAGAGCATAAAGTCCGCTGGGGGATTATCAATGGCGCCCAGTCTACTGATGTTGAAGGGATAATGATGAACGAGAAAAAATCGCTTATTGCCGCCAACTGGAAGATGTTCAAAACGCTAACGGAGGCGGTTTCCTTTACTGAGTCACTGCAGCGGGAGGTTGGCCCCCTTGAAGATCGCGAGGTCGTGATCGCTCCTCCTTTTACCGCGCTCGCCGCGGTCCGGAATGCAATCTGGCGCGCTGACTTTAAACTTGCTGCCCAGAATTGCCACTGGGAAGAGAAGGGAGCATTCACCGGAGAAGTCTCCGGCGCCATGTTGCGTGACGTGGGTTGTGATTGGGTCATCCTCGGCCACTCGGAAAGGCGCCATATTTTTGGCGAAACCAACGAAACCATCCAGAAAAAGCTTGCGGCAGTATTCCGTTTTGGGATGCTGCCGATGCTCTGCGTGGGGGAACTGCTGGACGAGCGGGAGAGCGGGAACACGTTTGCGGTGATCGGGACCCAGTTGGACCGGGCGCTTGCCGGACTGGATGCGGATCGAGCCGGTCAGCTTGCCATTGCCTACGAACCGGTGTGGGCCATTGGCACCGGGAAGACTGCCACACCCGAGCAGGCGCAGGAGGTGCACGCGTTCATCAGAGAACGATGCGCCTCACTATGGGACAAAATGATTGCAAACAGGATCAGAATAATGTATGGAGGATCGGTTAAGCCGGATAATGTGGACGTGCTCATGGCGCAGACTGACATTGATGGCATGTTGGTGGGCGGTGCGAGCCTCGAAGTGGAATCCTTCAAGCGCATCGTCCAATATCAACCTTTTGGAGAAACGAATTAACTGATGTATGTGATAACGGTTGTCTTTCATGTTCTGGCCTGTATGGCTCTCATTCTGATCGTGTTGCTGCAGACCGGAAAGGGAGCGGAGATGGGTGCAGCCTTTGGAGGCGCATCGCAGACGCTTTTTGGTGGCTCCGGGGGTACTACCTTTCTCAGCAAGCTAACGACGGGAGCGGCGGTGGCTTTCATGATCACATGCCTCGGCCTGACCTATTTGTCTGCAGGCCCGCGGACGAAATCAGTCATGGAAGATGTCCCGATTGAGAAGAGCGAAGGGCCCCTGTTGCCGGATGCTCAACCCATTCAGCCCGGTGCTCAACCGCCGGCAGCGCCCGGAGTAATGCCGAAGCCCGAAGCGGGTGCGGCGCCGATGTTGCCGCAGAACCCGACGACCCCGGGACAGGAGACTCCCAAGGCTCAGAAATCGGCCACTCAGGCCCAGGAACCACCGAAGACCCAGGAATCGGCTAAGGAGGAAAAGAAACCCACACCTCCTCCCAAAGTTGAGGAAAAGCGGCAGGAGAAACCGCCGACAGGCCCTGCCGGCGCGAAAAGGCAATAACTGATTCTAGATTGGGGTTGTCAGAGCCCTTTGTTTGGCTATAATATTTTTTCCGTGCCGAAGTGGTGGAATTTGGTAGACACACCATCTTGAGGGGGTGGCGGGGCGACCCGTGCCGGTTCGAGTCCGGCCTTCGGCACCAAACTAACTTTTTGAAATAATTTCGTTTTTCTAATATGCCGATCCTCGACACCGGTTGTCTACTTTTGGGTGTAATCCTGAAGGGTTACGCCTTCTTTTTTTTGTGCAGTGAGACGGATCGGCTGATGGACCTTAGGATAACACACCGTATTTACATTAGAAATGTTTGGGCAAGTGCTTTGACAAGCATCATCCTTGGTTGAGTGATCAGGACCAGAACTTTGGCGAACACCTTGTTTCCGACTTGGTCGGTGGAGGCCCTGCAGGTAGGTTAACTTTTCGTGATGATCACACAGGCAAAATCGAGCACTTGGGGGCCACCCCGTGCACAATTCCTCTGGGGCGCTCTAAGGGCTCTGTGAGCGAGGAGGAAAAGGGTAGAGTCCCCAGTACAAAATCATGATGATCTGACTTCTCGAGAAAACTTCGTTGCATAATGTCGGTAGATGAAAGTAACCACCGGCATTTCAAAGATATGCCGCGTTGCCAATGTTATGCGGCCCTATCTGGAGTTGCTGCCTTGACTCAGAAACGACTTTGTAACCTTGGAGCAGCCGTCCCCCAGCGTCTCTTCAAACTTGCCAGGGAGAGATCCGAAGCCTTCGATCTGGTGCTGACTCGGCAGCCGTCGGAGAGACTACTGTAACGAATCGGCCGGTTGGAGGAGCAAATTTCTCACTGGGAAGCCGTGACTGGCGAGGGGCCATATGCCGCAGCCACATTTCAGAGGTGAAAAAGGGCTATGGAATCAGCAAAACAACTGGCGAAGAAAGCCACATGGAACTCAAACCCGTTGAACGCATTCTGCTGGTTGATGTCATACTGAACAGCCTGATAAGCCCGATTCTGAGATCGCGCAGAGCTGGAGCGCGGAATCAAAAGCTCGATATGAAGCCTATGAACAAAGAGAGATAGAGGCAAGTGATTGGGAAGAAATAAGGAAAAGGGTCGTGGGTTGAGACGATTCGAGCAGGTCATGATACTCCTGCCCTCACTTTGTCTCTATTCTTAGTGAGTGCAGTCTGGTGAAGTTGACTAGATTCATTT
>JADGQM010000264.1 GCA_017881795.1 Syntrophobacteraceae bacterium | reverse complement strand
TAAGCAGCACTTAACAAATCGAGATCCATAAGAAAAACAGATTATGGTACGTATAGCTTCCTGAAATGTTGTTTTCCTAATTTTTCCCGCCTATGCAACATTTCAGTCGGCAATAATCAAAAAACTGCGAAACCCTAACTTAACTCGTGCTAAAAGGTATCTGGCGAAGGTAAATCTTTTAATGACTTGAATTAAGATATCGACTACAAATTACAGGATGAATGGATATAAAGTAGCTAATATGGAGCTGATCCTGGTCCGGCATGGGGAAACTCTTTTCAACAGAGAGCGCAAAGTTCAGGGCATAACCGATATAGAATTGAACGATACGGGATTGCGCCAAGTTCACCAACTGGCCCTGTCATTAAAGGATCACGCAATCCATCAGATCTATTCCAGCCCACTGAAAAGAGCTTATAAAACAGCCGAAGCAATCAATCAGTTTCACGATGTCCCTATTCATAGAAGAAGTGGATTAATGGAAATGGACCAGGGAGACTTTGAAGGTTTGTCTTTTCAAGAATTGAGTGCCTGCGAGAAAAATTTTCTCCGGAGATGGCTTGAGTACCCCGCAATTACCAAGATGCCCAATGGGGAATCTTTCATCGAGGTGCAGGAACGGGCCTGGAACGCCATTGAAGACATTCTCATGCGGGCTGAAAACGCCTTGGTCGTTTCCCATAACTTCACTATCGCCGCTATTCTCTGCAAGATCAAATGTGTGGACCTGTCACAGTTCAGAAACGCCTGTGTGGAAACGGCTTCCCAAACCATTGTCCAATTTGCAAATGGGGTCGGTAAGATCGGTCTTTTCGATGACCGAAGCCACCTCGAAGAGTATGAACTATGAAGTAATGGTTCAAGCCGAGATCACTTCTTCCCTCGGCAGTACCATTTCCTTCTCCACGAGAACACCCTCAATGACGGCATCGGGATTGTCGTTCATAAATGCGCAGATAATTTCAATAAATCTCAAAATAGGAGGATTTTCAATGGCACCGTTAAAGGACTCCTCTTTAGCCAACATTGACAGTTTCATCCATGCCCGGCAGGCTAAGTTCACCATGAATATTTCGCCGGTAACTCAGTTGCTGGCCATTCTTGACTGGTCTATAAATCTTGCAGATTCGCCGGGGGCGCAATACCGGATCATGGAGGACTTTACTGAAAAAGCCCTACAGTACTGGGACTACGCATTTCGGGCCTCTTTCAATACCGGTAGAGAGCCGGAGAAACCCATTGCCGCCGACGGTCGTTTCCAAGCAGAAGCCTGGCAGCAAAAACCCTACACATTCATGTACCAGGCCTTTCTCCTTTGTGAACAATGGTGGCAAAATGCCACTACCGATATTCCAGGTGTCTCCCGTCATAATCAGAATATCGTTTCCTTTATGGCCCGGCAGGTCATGGATCTGTTCTCTCCGACGAACTTTCTCTGGACGAACCCGATCCTGATCCAGGCGACACGGGAGCAGGGCGGGCAAAATCTTCTCCGAGGCTGGGAAAACATGATGGAGGATTGGCGCCGCCGGCGCAATAAGGAACTTCCCGTGGGAACGGAAAATTTCCGTCCCGGCGAAAAGGTCGCCGTGACTCCCGGCAAGGTCGTGTTTCGTAACCATCTCCTTGAACTGATCCAGTACGCCCCAACAACGGAAAAGGTTTACGAGGAGCCGGTCCTCATTGTCCCGGCCTGGATCATGAAGTACTATATACTTGATCTTTCCCCTCATAATTCCCTCGTCAAATACCTAGTGGACAATGGACATACGGTATTTATCATCTCCTGGCGCAACCCCACGGCGGAAGACCGCAACCTGTCCATGGCAGATTACCATTTTGACGGTATCATGGCTGCGATCAATGCCGTTTCCAAGATATTGCCTGAGAGGAAGATTCACACCGTGGGGTATTGCCTGGGTGGAACCATGCTGTCCATTGTCTCAGCCACCATGGCTCGGGATGGAGACGACCGGGTAAGAAGCATGACCCTCCTGGCGGCGCAGACCGACTTCACGGAAGCCGGAGAGCTGAACCTGTTCATCGACGAAAACCAGGTCAACTATCTGACGGATATCATGTACGACCGGGGTTATCTGGATACGAAGGAAATGGCCGGGGCCTTTCAAATGCTCCGGGCCAATGATCTGTTCTGGTCTCCGATCATTCAGAATTACCTTCTTGGCGCCCGCCGTCCATTGAACGACCTCATGTCTTGGAATGCCGATTTAACCAGAATGCCCTACCGGATGCACAGCAAATATCTGCGCCGTCTGTTCTTGGACAACGATTTCTTTGAGGGTCGCTACAAAGTTGACGGACGCGAAATCGCCATCCACGACATTCATGTGCCCGTGTTTCTGGTCGGCACCGTCATGGACCATGTGGCACCCTGGCGCTCCGTCTACAAGTTTCACCTGATGTCCGACGCCACCACGATCACCTTTGTCCTGACCAGCGGCGGACACAATGCCGGCATCGTCAGCGAACCACAAAATTCCAGGCGGACATACCAGATGTTGACCCTTCGCGAAGAGGATAAATACATGGATCCTGACCGGTGGCTGGAAGAAGCGCCCAGATTCGAGGGTTCCTGGTGGCTCCCCTGGCAGAAGTGGCTTGCGGACAATTCCTCGGGTCAGACCGTCCCACCACAGATGGGGGCCCCGGAAAAGGGTTTGCGCATCCTCGGTGATGCCCCAGGAACATACGTACACCAGATCTGAAGGTTTGCCAATGACTCGCCATTCTTCAGAGACCGGATAGATCAAACCGTGAGCCAGTAAGGTTTTTTATTACCGCTGCGTTTCCGCAGGGAAGAGAAGGAGTAACACATGCAAGCACGCGGTCCGCTCATGACAGAGCATCGCCTGATCGAACGGATGATCTCGCTCATCAAACATGCCCTTGCACAAATCGAATCGACCCGCAAGGTCGATCCTGTGTTTGTTGATACGGCGGTTGATTTCTTTCGCGTGTACGCCGATCGGACGCATCACGGGAAAGAAGAGGACATACTCTTTCGAGAACTGAGCAAACGACCTCTGTCTGACGAAGACCAGCGAGTTATGAAGGAGTTGATCGAAGAACATGTCTTTGGCCGGCAGACAACCAAAGCGCTTGTTGATGCCAACGCGCGTTATCGGACGGGAGACGCATCCGCCCTGGCTGATATTTCCGGCAAGCTCCGCACGCTTGTCGAGTTCTACCCCAAGCATATCGTAAAAGAGGACAAGGTCTTCTTCCCTGCATCCAGAACCTACTTCACGAATGAAGAGGACCAGATGGTGCTGGCGGAGTTCTGGGAGTTTGATCGCAAGATGATTCACGAGAAATACAAGTCAGTGGTCGAAGGACTACAAACGCAATGAAGAGTCCCGAACCAGCAAGTACAGGCGACGCTCTGCAGTGAGAGTGACCTGCGCCATTACTCTCCTGCCATCCGTAATCCTCATTCCTGACAATTGCTCACCGTTGAACACAAGGTGAAGCCCACAGTCGCATGCCCCGTCCCTTCCTTCCTGAAGTCTTTAGTTCTCAGTTTTCTTCGCTTGTGCTACATTTCAACTGGAAATAATTAGGGAACACGCAATCATGCAGATACTCAAAGCGGGCGCACTCTACTTTGCGCTCGTATTCGGAGCGGGGTTTGTGCTTGGAACCATTCGCGTCTTGTGGATTGTACCGCAGTTAGGCCTGAGAATGGCCGAGCTGATGGAAGCACCCTTCATGCTCATCGTTACCATTGCCTCATCCAGGTGGGTTGTTCGGCGTCTTGCTCTGCCGTCCGAAGCATACAGCAGACTCGGCATGGGTGTTATTGCTCTCAGCCTCTTGCTGACCTTGGAATGTACGCTCGTCTTATGGCTTCGGGGTTTGTCAATGAGTGAATACTTTGCGAATCAGGATCCCGTGTCAGGAACGGTCTACTATGTCATGCTTGGTGTGTTTGCTGTTATGCCTCTTCTCGTAGCTCGAAGATGAGACTGCCTATCTGCCGGGAATTGGCTCAGATTCTATGGGCATCTATGAAGGTTAAGCATATTCCAGGGGCCGAATCGGAGGTAACGATAATGGATGACGCTACATTTTTGAGTCGCATGGTTGTCAAGCATAATTTGCACTGGCATGTCATATTAACCCATTTCCCGATTTCTTTTTTCACTGCCTCTGCCGGGTTTATGATGCTGCATCTTTTTACTAACGTGGAATGCTATGAATTGTCTGCTTATTTGTGTCTACTGGCTGGCATCCTAATGACGCTTCCCACGGCTATCACCGGCTGGTCAACCTGGAAATCAAAATACACGGGTGCACGAACAAAAATATTCTTATATAAAATAAAAATATCCTATCTTATGATTGCACTTGGCATATTGCTTATTCTTTTCCGCACTTATTTTGTTAAAGGCGAACATACGATCTGGCATTTTGTCTTCGGTTTCGGTTTCCTTGCACTTTTCTCTGCTTCCATGATGGAAGGTTACTATGGGGGCCGTCTGAACCACAGGTAACGCAAAAAAGTGCGCGACTTTGGCCGCACCAACTCCTTCCTGTAATGTTGTTTTTCTTATTTTCCCAATTCACACAACATTTCAATTGAAAATAATCAAGGAATTGCGGATGTCTAACTTCACTTGTGGTATAAATGCAGGAAATGGAGGATTGCTATGCGCAACAGAGAAGAAGGCAAGGTGGGGTGATTTTTACTTTGGGCCTGGGGGTCCCGATCATAGCCATCACTCTGTTAGCGATCCATGCGCCTATGCGCGCTTTTTCACGAATGATGGATATATCCATGAAGGAGGAGTCGTTATGAAAGGTTTTGTGCAAGACATCGAGGGTCTCGCCATCAAGAATGATGAGTTTCGCCGGGTGCTCTACACGGCAAAATATTGTCAGCTCGTCGTCATGGCGCTAAAGCCCAAGGAAGAGATCGGAATGGAAGTCCACAAACTTGACCAGTTCTTTCGCGTGGAGGAGGGCTCTGGTGAGGCGATTCTCGATGGCGTTAGGACGTCGATCCAAGCCGGCTTTGCGGTAGTCGTCCCGGCGGGGACAAATCACAACATCATCAATACCGGCAGCGTTCCACTGAAGCTCTACACGCTCTATGCGCCCCCGAATCATCGGGACGGCGTCGTCCACCATACCCGCGCTGAAGCGGAGGCCGATAACGAGCACTTCGACGGCAAAACGACCGAATAGAGAGTAGACTGAGGATTGTGAGAACAAAACGTGGAGATGAAGGATCAGCTTGCACAGAAGCCTGACGATGTAGTGGAGGCAACAGACGCGTCGTCTGTTGCACAGGGCGTCGTTGACGACCATGCGGACATTCAAAACGCTCAAGCGGAGAGCGGAGAACATCCGCCAGACAAGCGCAAGTCACTTCTCAGGATTGGCCCGGGCCTGATCACCGGTGTGGCGGATGACGACCCTTCCGGCATAGGCACATACTCTGTCGCAGGCGCGCAGTTCGGTTACCAGCTTCTTTGGTTGGCTCCCGTGTGCGTGCCGCTTATGATCGCCGTGCAGGAGATGTGCGGCCGCGCGGCCCTCGTGACGAGCAAGGGACTGTCCGCCATCATCAAAGAGCACTACCCTAAGTGGCTATTGTATAGCGTGCTAATGCTCTTGGTCGGAGCAAACACGATCAACGTCTATGCCGACATCAACATAATGGCCGCCTCCATGACGATGCTCTTCGGGTTGCCATTCGCGCTGTGGGCGACGGTCCTGACGATCGGAATGGTGGTGGCCCAGATTACCGTACCGTATAAGCACTACGTCAAGTTCTTGAAGTATGCTTGCTTGTCGTTGCTTGCGTATGTGGTCATTGCGGTGTTGCCCCAGGTTCATGTGAACTGGTATTCGGTCGTCTACAACATGGTAATCCCGCATTGGAACTCAAGTCCAGAATATGTTCTTACCATTGTGGGATTCCTGGGCACGACCATCTCGCCTTATCTGTTCTTTTGGCAGG
>JADGQM010000263.1 GCA_017881795.1 Syntrophobacteraceae bacterium | reverse complement strand
GACTATCTGATCAAGCCGTTCTCGGGAAAACCCCGATCTCGGTTAGCGAAATCAGCAAAGAAAAGATCAGCGACAGGGTAATCCCAAAGAAGATGCAGGCGATCATGCCTCCGGCACTTATGGGAATGGCATAGATGAGGGTTTTCCCGGTCATGCTGAGGGAAGCGTCCCCGACGCTGTCTGCGACCCACACGGTAAAGGCGCCGATGCCGAGGATCAGAATGAGCACTATTCCCAAAAAGAGAAAATCCTTGCTCTCCATCCGATTGGAAGGGAAATGCTGGACGGCGACATAGGCAAACACCCAGATGCAAAGACCACTGAATAAGAACAGGGTGATGAAGACGAGGAAATGGCGCCCGTATGACTTCCCTTGCTCCTGACCTCGCAACTTCAGCAGTTCCTCGGGTCCGACACGCTGCCCCTCGCGAACCAACATTTCATTTTTCATGATCTGAAGATAAACGGGTTTAATGGAAGTATAAGCTTCCTTTCTACGCTGCTCCGTTTCCTGCAGGTTGAAGAGCAAATTGGGTTGCAGGAATTGGGAAGCCAAAAAGACAACGGCGATGATTTCGCTGGCATCTCCCTGGTCATCCAGGGCCTGAATTTTAGTTAGCTTGCGCGCCTGCTCCAGGTCCTGAAAGACATACGGAGGCGTCGATGGGCGCTCCTCCTGGGAGAGTGTCGTGCGGATGAGGAGATGTTCTCCCTGGACTTGGGGAAGCCTTGATTTGCCGGACACCACCCCCTGTTCGAAAGCCGCATTCAGCAGGTGTGCAATGCGTTCTTGAAGACGTTTGCTAAATTGTCTCTCATGGAGAATGGAAAACACGGGTTCCGGGACCTGAAAGCCCAAGAGGGCTTCGAATTCCTTTTTGTTCTCGAAGAATCGCCCGGCTAAATCACTCGCATCAGGACCGGCCTGCTGCGGAGAACCCGAAGGGGAGGGTGCTGCCAGCTGCCCACTTTGATTTTCAAAGGTTGGTGACAGTCCCTGCGCACGATCACGCATCGCCTGAAAGGCTGCCTCCAGCCTCTCTTGACTACGCTGTGAAACGCTTTCGTCCAGATCGTACACAACGGGGGCCTGCCTCGCTGCTTCTTCGCGCTTCTTCAAGGTGGCTTCCCGGTCTTCCACGAGGAAATCCCGTTTGGCCTTGATATTCCGATTGGCAATATCACCCAGTTGGTAGAACGGGGTTTCCACTAAAAAAGAAGGAGTGATAAGGAGGGAAACGATGAGACTGAATCCGGTCAGGATGAGAAGCTTTTGCACGGAGGCCTTGCGGAGAGCTCCGGGGATGAAGTTTTTGCCCTGAGCCGCTTTCGCCTTGTTCTTTGGTTTGTCTGGTTCTCGTTTCTCCTTATCCATATGCGCTACTCCCCGGGGATCGAATGGGTGGTCAGGGACTTGCGCTCATCTGCGCGTTCGTAGGCAAGGATGATTTCCTGCACGAGCCGGTGCCTTACGACATCACGGTTGGAGAAATAGACAAAGCGAATATCGCGAATCCCTTTGAGCAACTGGATTGACTCCACAAGCCCCGATGTCTTATTTTCCGGAAGATCAATCTGGGTAATATCGCCGGTAATAACCGCCTTTGATCCCAGACCAAGCCGGGTGAGAAACATCTTCATTTGTTCGCTGGTGGTGTTCTGAGCTTCATCCAGAATCACAAAAGAATCATTGAGCGTGCGCCCGCGCATAAAGGCCAGTGGGGCCACCTCAATGGCTCCACGCTGGAGCAGGCCGGAAGCCTTTTCATAATCCATCATATCGTGGAGGGCGTCGTAGAGAGGACGGAGGTAAGGGTTGACCTTTTCGGCCAGATCTCCCGGCAGGAATCCCAGCTTTTCGCCCGCTTCCACGGCCGGGCGCACTAACACGATGCGGCGGACTTGTTCCTTGGTCATGGCGGCAACCGCCATGGCCATGGCGAGGTAAGTCTTGCCGGTTCCCGCCGGGCCAATTCCAAACACCACGTCGAAGTGGCGGATGGCCTCAATGTATTCTTTCTGTCTGACGCTTTTCGGGGAGATGGTCCGCTTATTGGAAGCAATGAAGACTTGATCGAGAAAAATATCTTTCAGGTTGCGCTGAAGGTTCTCGCTGAGAATTCGGATGGCGTAAACAATGTCACTGTCATATACGGGATAGCCCTTTTGAAGCAGCTCAGCAAGCTCTTTCAGCAACCGCTCGGTGAGCTCCACATGGGGTTTATCTCCGGCAATGCTGAACTGGTTTCCCCGGAGATGAATCCGCACGTCCAACTGTTTTTCGATGATTTTGAGGTGACCGTTCCGTTCCCCTGCAAGCTGCTGAACCAATTGGTTCTCTTCAAAAGAGAGCTGCGCCGTGGCTCCTTCGAGCTTGTCTCTTGTGGGCAGTTGGGCCAACGTCTGGGAAGTCCTCTAATACCGGATCAGGGTCTGACTTCAAATCGCCGCTCGTTCTTTCAAGCGGTCATACTTCTATCACGCCGTTTACACTCTGGCAATACTCTCTTCAGCTAAGCCCAGGAGTTACCGTTCAGCTTTCAATTCCCTTCCTTTTGCCCCACCCCGCCAAGCTCTTTTCTGAGCCGATCAATGTTGTGCTTCAGTTCCTCGATCTTTTCCTCAAGCACGGGCTTTGCCTGCTCGGGATTCCGCACCCACTCCTTAAGGTCCTTGTCGCTGATCGCTTCAAAGAATGGTTTCCAAAGATCCAGATGCGTTTCTCTCATGAGCGGATGGATGGCGTCGTCGTCGGTTTCCTCCGGATCAAAGATGCTTCCAAACAACGTCTCTTGTATGATCTCTGCGATGTGCGGCCTATTCTTCTCAAACGCCAGCTCAAGGGCGGTCGATTTTAATCCCACAATGGTGTTCAACTTTCCCTGAATCTCTAATTCCATCCTGACCCGTTTTAAATCAAGAATCTCTGAATTTTCATGGGTAGACTTCATAATAAAGGCCCCTTCCTTGGGGTGTTACTTAGGCCCGAAGGCTTAGGGTTCAGCCCCAGATATGCGATTGCTTTTCGCTCCCTGTTACCTCACGCAATGCCAGCCTCACGTTTAGGCTTCCCAATGCTTTCTGAGATGAACTTCACACCCCAGTCCTCATCCCCATGTCTCCCTGGACGAGGCATCAGAACACTAACCCAAGGCGGAAGCTGAGGACAACGGCGGTGTTAATACTATTCCGATTGACGACGGGCAACCCGAAGCTATCCCGACCGATGGTAATTGCCTCTTTCTGACTCGGTCTGACCACCTGGAGGTCAGGCGTCAACTGCAGCCAGGGAGTTATGGCAAAATTGTAAAAAGCCTCGAAGCCTTGCTCATTCCTTAGAAATGAAGTGGTCTCAAGCAGACCAGTGAATTTGGGGTTGCTGACGTCAATGAAGTAGTATCCAATGCCGAAGCGGTCAAGGGGCCGACTTGGGATGATGCCCTTACCTCCAACTCCGAAGCTATAGAAGTAGTGAATGAGGTTTGGATTGCCCTCCGTTGCTCCAAATCGTCCAAAGATACCGACGCCTTGCCCGGAACCCTTGCGCGTCTCATAGAGATACTGGTCAAAATTGTAATACACGCACCAGGCGCCTTGCGTACTCTCAAGCCCGCGGTTCTCGACGATAAGACGCAGACTCTGATCAATTGATGTGAAGGTTTTGTTGGAATATTCCACCCCAACGAGCTGGTGCCCGGTGAGCCCGAAGAAATCGGTCCTGACCCGGCCCTGACCGGCAAAGGTCAATTGGTCCGACTCCAAATCGCTGAAACCGGAAGTGCTGGCCTGGCCGTTGGTTTGGAGAAGATTGAAATTGAACATGGCGTCATTCGGGTCTTTGGTCGGCAAAATGATCAGCCCTGCGCCAAGCGTCGAGTAGGGGGTTATCAGAACAACAGCGGGATTGAAGTTGAAGGCGAGATTGAGAAACTGATCGTCACCTTTACCGTGAGCAAACTCGTTCGCATCCCCCGACGTGGTGTCAAGCTTTCCGGCTACGACGCCGAAGTATGGCGAAAGAAACTGTGCGAACGACACCTGGGGTACGTCGAAATTGCTGCCGACCGGCATGGGATAGAGCTGGTTGCTGTTCACCGCACTGAGCGCACCGGTCTGGAAGTTGACGGATTTGTCATAGTTGCCCTCCACTTCCACCGTTAGGAACCCGCCGGGCCACAAGCCGAGCTTCTGAGTGTCGATGGTGGTGGTGATATTCCCGCGGCCACCGTACCGCCAGTCCTGGTCTCTGCCGCCGCTGACGATACCCTCGCCGACCTGGGTAAGGCTGAGATCGAAGGTAACGCCCCTGGCTGCCAGGTCGTTGCGCAGACCGCCCCAATCGCCGGTGAGGGTCGAGCGGGTCAAAAAATCACCCGAGTAGGACTCGGTCGAGGAAGTTGTCTGCGCCGTGGTCGATGTCCCCATACCGATGAGAAGGATGGTCAGCAAAGTCACTCCAAACGTTTTCTTCGTTCTGTTCATCATCGTGCCATCCTCTCCCATCGGTTGTCTTTTGCCCCTCGCCTCAGCCATTGATGGCAAAGATATTACTGGGCCTCGTAGACCACCTTGCCGCCCACGATGGTCTTGAGGGGCTTGACATTCTTCAGGTCTTCCTTTGGTATGGTGAAGATGTCATCGGAAAGCACGGTCATGTCGGCGTATTTGCCAGGCTCGATGGAGCCTTTTACCTTTTCCTCGCCCATGGACTTCGCGGCCCAGATGGTCCACATTTTGAGGGCTTCGGTGACCGACACGGCCTCATTGGGCTCAAAGATGCCCTTATCGGAGTTACGAGTCACGGACGCGTAGATGGCGCTGAAAGGGTTGATATTTGCCAGGTAAATCCCGGTCATGTCGGTGCCGGCGGCCGGCTCGAGGCCCGCGTCAATCATCGAACGGAACCGGAAGCCGGTCTTCGCAAGCTTTGCGCCCATGTTTTCGTAGTCCGCCTTCACCAGCTCGAGGAGCCACGTGGGCTGGACCGATATGGAGAGTCCTTGCTTTTTCATTTCACTGGCGCGCTTGAGCTGTCCGTCGCTCATCTGGAACATCCCGAAGTGCTCGATGCGCATGATGGTCTGATGAGATCTCGTCCTGATTTCCTCTTCATAAGCATCGAGGCCGATATCCATGGCTTTGTCGCCGGAGCAGTGGAACATGCATATGATGCCGTTTCGGTTGGCGATATCGGCAAAATATTGGGCTTTAGGCGGGGGGGTCACGAGGGTTCCCTTGTCTCCCGGCGGGTCCGTGTCGAAATGGCCTTTATACCGTTCGTACATAAGCCCTGTACGGCAGTCGTTCTCGCCGTCGACCCAGGCTTTTATCGCCCCGAACCGGCAAAAGGCAGGATCGGCGCCTGCCGGCATCCGAAATTTATCAAGGTTCTCGGGCATGCCCTCGGTGTTGGGATCTGTCCAAACCGAGACGGTATAGCGAATCTCGGGCTTCGCTTTTTGCGAAACCGCCTGCAGCACCGGCAGAGCGGCAGCGGGGGTGATGGCCAGCAGCGACGTGAAGCCGTACTGGGTCCAGAAATCCTGAATGCCGCTGGTGTAATACCTTTCCAGGTCATCGAGGGTGGGTGTCGTGGGCACCGCGCCCATGGCATCGGTAAGAGTGCCGTTCGGCTCGCCGTCCTGGTCGAGGATCGCGCTGCCGCCGCCTTTCAGCGTGCTGACGCCCTTGGTGACGCCAAGCATTTTCAAGGCCATCGAGCTCGCCACTGCCAGATGGGCGCCGTCGGCAACGACCACCGGGTTATCGGGCGCCACCGCATCGAGCTCTGCTTTCGTCGGCAGGCGCTTCTCCTCGAACTTATTCTCGCTTGCCGAGACGCAGGCGACAAAGACCCATTTCCCCTTTGGCGTATGCTGCATCCACGCGGCGGTGTTGGCAAGGGCCTGCTTCACGGATGGGCATGCGGGGTAGCGGGCGTCAACCCAGCCGTCCTTCATCATGATGGTTTCCATGGGATGGCAATGGGCGTCAATCAACCCGGGCACGACGCACCCGCC
>JADGQM010000262.1 GCA_017881795.1 Syntrophobacteraceae bacterium | reverse complement strand
TGAGCTCTCTTATCACCTGCGCTTTCCCACAAATCACAACATATCCAAGATTGCCAAATTCGCCCTGTCGAAATACAAATTCGCCGGCACGGTAATGCATGCGTTTGCTTAAATAGGCATAGAGCTTGAGTCGCTCAATCGGAATACTGGAAAATGCGGGCACCCTGCGAAGAATGTCCAGATTTTCATCCAACTCGCAGCGACTTCTTCCTGGTGCGTCGGATTCACGCGCTTTTTCCCGGTCCATTTGCGAGCTCATAGAAGAGACCCTTTCTTTCCATCAGTTCCTCGTATTTGCCCATCTCAATGATTCTTCCGGCTTTCATGACGGCGATTAGATCGAAGTCTCGAACCATCTCGAGGCGATGCGCTACGGCGATTAGCGTATGTTTCCCTTTGAGCTCGGAATTCAAGAGATGCTGGATGCGAGCCTGGGAGTTATTGTCCAGGCTTGCGGTCGCCTCATCCAAAATGAGAATGTGCGGGTTCTTGAGCAGCGCACGAGCAAGACCGATCTTCTGTTTCTGCCCGCCGGAAAGCCTGTCTCCCTTGCTGCCGACCTCGAATGCTAACCCCACCTCCCTCACGTCGTCGAGAAGAGCGGCCTCAGCGAGCAAATCGACAACATTCTCACGAATCTGCTCATTGGTTTGCGCGTGCTCTGTTCTTAAATGCCCAAAAATAACGTTTTCCAGCACACTGTGCGCATAGAGATATTCGCCCGGCTTATAGAAAGTGATCGCTTCCGGATCTTCGCTGCTGATTCTCTCCATGAAAAGGTTTCGGGCTCGGAGAAGCTGACGTTCGAGCTCCAGTGAGAGTGAGGCCATCTTATGCAAGGCCGGGACAAATCGTAGCGCAAGGCTCAGCAGAGCATCCTCGATTTCTCTTGGAAGGTGCTCCCTTCCCGAGCGAGGCAGTCGGTCCACAATCTCCCCGTAACGCTCGAACTCGTCTGCCGGAATGGGACTCATTTTAAAGAAAAAGTCATCTTGCTCCAACCCTTTCAATAGGGCAACCGTGCTCACTGCCAGTTCTTCGCCGAGATCAAGGAGCGGGGCGTTGAGGTCCGTTTCTCTCAGAAACTCTCGAAAAAGTGTGTTCGTCGGCAGTTCTTTCGATTCATAAGGCTTCCGGTTAGGATGACCGAAAATGATGTTCTCGGCGATACTTGTGTAGTACTGGAACCGGCTCACATCAAAGAAATCGATCAGTCCTGCCAGTTTACTTCCCCACTGTTGAAAAAACGATTCTCTGACAGCGACGAGTTTTTCGGCAAACTCCGCATGGCGCTCAGGCGAGAGGAGGGTGTTGAGCCCCATCGCCAGAATGTCCTCTGAAAAGCCGATTTTGTCCAATACGCTGAAGATTTCTTCACGAGAGGGAAGGAGCTGGTCTCTTTCGGGTCCATTTTGGTGAAGAGACCGGCAAGCATAGAGTAGGTTTTCCAAAATAGTGCCGTCAAAGATAAAGGGGTATTGCGCGACGTAACCGATATTGTAGCTGACGTCCATGCGGGTGAGCGTCTTTAGTTCGATGCCGTCAATGAGAACATGCCCGATGCTGTAATGGTAAAGTTGCCCGATGACCATCGCAAGAGTGCTCTTTCCGCTTCCGGACAACCCCACCAGCGCCAACTGCTCACCTGACTTGAGATCAAGGGATATTTGGTCGAGGATACGGATCTGACCATCGACAATGAAAGAGAGGTCTTTCACTTCAAGATTACCGGCAAGACGGTGAGGCTCGCGCTCTTCTTGAGGTAATCGTTCAAATTCTGGCTCGACGTCGAAGTAATCCATAATCTGGTGATAGCGCACCTTGCTGTCCTGATAGTCCTGATAATAGTCCATCAGTTCTTTCCACGGGTCGTAAAGCTTTTCATAAGCCGAGAGAAAGGCTACGAGGGCGCCGAGGTCGAATCTCCCTTGAATGGTGAGGTAGCCGCCAACAATAAAGAGGATAAAGGGGCCGAGGCTCTGAAAGAAATTGTTGGCAAACTTGGTCAAGAACTTAAATTTATTCATGTGCAACCGGATCTCGAACAACCTGGACGAAAAACGTTCAAGTTTCTGATTTTCCAGCTCATAGCCGGCATTTCCCTGGACTTCGTGCATTCCGGAGATGGCTTCACCAATGACGTTGCTCATTGAGCGGGTAACGTCTATGCGGTCCCGATTCAAGCGGTTGAAACGTTTCTGGAGCATAGGAATAATGAAAATTTCCACCGGATAGATGGAAAGACTTAAGACTGCCAGCAATGGATTCAAGTAGGCCATGTAGGCAGCAAACGACAATAACGTCAGGATATTGATGATTGGCACGGCGATGGCTCCACCCATAAATTCGCCGATGGAGCTGAGCTCGGAGGTGAGCGAGGCAATGACCATGCCCGGCGGAGTCCGCCGGAAAAAAGGAAGCGGCAGGCTGAGAATATGATCATAGATCTGAGCGCGCATTTCAAAGAGGATCTTTTGTCCGATGAAGCTTTGAAGGAGGTTGATGACGTATTTGATCAATCCCGCCAGAACGACTGCCCCGAGGTATAGCCCGCAGTAGAGAAAAAGGGCGTTCACGTTCATCGTGGCGATGGCTGAATTGACGATCCTTTTTTGCATCTCCAAAGGAAAGACACGCAGGAAAATTGCGGCAAGGATGAGCAAAATGAGGAGCGCTTGCAGTCCTCGAAAGCGCTCAAGAACCCATGAAAAAAGGGGCTTTTGGGAAATCATGGAAAGGCACCCCAAAGAAGTAAAATGTTTCCTCGATCAGGCGAATCTCAACACGACTCACCTAGTGTTTCCCACTGAGCCTCGAAAGTCAACGTCACATTCCGCTGTGATCCTCCTCGTAGACACTCCCCCCGAGAATCATCACGGCGCGGTCTTGACAACTTTGAGCCAGTTGCTATTAATAACCCTTAAATTTTCTAATCGAGAATTTTAAGAATACTGTCTTTGGCAAGTCCGAACTCAGGAGGGATGACATGAAGAGCGTCAAAGGAACAAAAACCGAGAAAAATTTGATCACTGCTTTTGCCGGCGAATCCCAGGCCAGGAACCGTTACACCTATTTTTCAAGCCAGGCCCGCAAAGAAGGATTCATGCAAATGGCAGCGATTTTTGAGGAAACCGCAAACCAGGAAAAGGAGCATGCAAAGCGGTTGTTTAAACTCCTGGAAGGCGGAGAAGCTGAAGTCATGGCGAGTTTCCCGGCGGGCGTCATTGGCAGCACCCTGGAGAATTTGAAGGCCGGGGCTGCCGGGGAAAATTATGAACACACCACCATGTACCCCGGGTTCGCCGGCGATGCTCGAATGGAAGGGTTTGAAGATATCGCCCAGATTTATGAGGCCATCGCGGTGGCGGAGAAGCAGCACGAAAAGAGATATCTTGATCTTGCCGCCAATATTGAGAATGACAGGGTTTTCAAGCGGGATCGCGAAGTGGTCTGGCGCTGTCTGAACTGCGGATATCTGCATCGGAGCAAAGATGCACCTCCGGAATGTCCTGCCTGTGCGCACCCGCAAGCCCATTATGAATTGCTTGGAGAGAACTGGTAAGGCGTAAGGCGCGATGATTTTAAGAGGGTCTCTTTGCAGGGCGCAGCTTCCTTGCAGAGGACACCGTTATACGGAGATACGATGCAGCCTGTTGAAGTGAAAAAAGGAATCTACTGGGTCGGTGCTGTTGACTGGAACGTTCGAGACTTCCATGGTTATTCCACGCTGAAAGGGTCAACTTACAACGCTTATCTGGCGATGGATGAAAAAATTACGCTTTTTGACACGGTGAAAAAGCCTTTCGCTGATGATCTGGTGTGTAACATTTCGAGGATAGTAGACCCGAGGAAAATCGATTACCTCGTCGTGAACCATGTGGAGATGGACCACTCCGGGGCCGTGCCGGAGATTATCGACCTGGTTCAACCCGAGAAGGTCTTCTGCTCCGCCATGGGGAAAAGAACGCTGATCGATCACTACCATCGCGAAGACTGGCCTTTCGAAGTCGTGGAAACCGGGCAGACGCTCAGTTTAGGGTCCAAAACGGTGCAGTTCATCGAAACCCGGATGCTCCACTGGCCGGACAGCATGTTTTCCTATCTCGAAGAGGACCGCCTGCTCATTTCGAGCGACGCTTTCGGAGAGCATTGGGCCACCAGTCAACGCTTTGATGACGAAGTGAACATGGATGAGCTATTTTCCCATGCGGCCAAATACTATGCTAATATCCTGTTGCTCTATTCACCGCTGGTCCAGAAACTGCTCGCCAACGTTCAGAAAATGGGGCTCGAAATCGACATGATTGCGCCGGACCACGGGCTTATCTGGCGCACCCACCCGGGCAAGATCATTGAGGCCTACGTTGCCTGGAGCAAGCAAAAGGCCAGGGACAAGGCGGTTATCATTTATGACACCATGTATCAGGCCACCGAAAAGATGGCTCTCGCCATTGCCGACGGTTTGGTCCAGGAAGGGGTGGAAGTCAAGATACTCAACCTCAAACTGAGCCATCGCAGTGAAGTCATCACCGAAGTCCTCGATGCCAAGGCCATCCTTCTCGGTTCCCCCACGCTTAATAATGGCATTATGCCGACGGTGGCGGATATCCTTTGCTACATGAAAGGACTCCGTCCGGTGGATAAAATCGGATTTGCTTTTGGCTCTTACGGGTGGAGCGGGGAAGCCGTAAAGGTGATGACTCAGGCCCTGGAGGAAATGAAAGTCAAAATCATGGACGGCGGCTTGCGAGTCAAATTTACCCCCACCCACGATGATTTCATGAAGTGCGCTGAGCTCGGAAGAAAAGTTGGACAAGAAATAAAGAATCAGGGGTAAAAAGGCCTTTACCCTGTCCCTCCTGATCTGTGATGGTCTACGGGTCAGGAGGGGGGCACAAGTTTGACGATGCTGATTAAACGGCTCCTTTCACCATTTTCTCAATTTCTAATTTAGCCCTTTCCAAAAACTCTGCTTCGTTGATCTTCCCATCCACAAAATCACTCCAGGTGCCGAAGCTGTTGAGGAAGCAAAGGGTCAGGCCCGTGGCGTCGCAAAGCTTTCGGTAAATCGTGTTGGCATGCTTCACCCGCGCCTTCTTTTCTCCGCCATCAGAGGGAGTGGGGTCTTCTTTTGCAATCACGAGATATTTACCGAAACTATTTGTGAATTCTGTTAGTTCCGTCTCCGCTTTATCGGCGAGTATCTGTTCATCGATCTTGCCGTCCACATACTCTTTCCACGCATCGAATTCCTCCCAGGATGAGACTTTTATCCCCTTTTCCTCACAAGCCTCACAGTAGACCTCGTCAGCTTGCTCGGCACGATCTTCGGTCGCTTCATTCAACTCTTTCTTTTCGTTCTCGTCGCCTTGAGACGTCTGCTCCATCTGCCCCTCCCTATCGCCAAAAGCTAAAACCCAGCCCTGCTCCAACAATGCCTCGCGGTTTCTGTTCCGCAGCTTATCTTTGACCTGCCATCCAAAACATCCCGCGTTCGACCTATTTTGTGAGGTAGTGAAGGCAAAATAGCTGAAATGCTGTGCAATAGCAATCAATCATGAAGCGATGAAAGACTCCTTTCTCTTTTAACTTTTGAAGGAAACAGCGGGATAGAGTATAAACGGGTCAGGATAATCATGAGTGATGGCCGAAAACGAAGCAGCTTGCACATTCAAAAACGGTTTCAACTGGGGAGACGTGGTAAATGAAGAAGCCAATAGTTTCGATCCTCGCGTTGCCCATTCTCTTGTTCGTTTTTGCCGGAGCCACTCTGGCCCTCGACGCTGTGGACTCCTTCCGCTGCGGTTCGAAACTGGTCATGATTGGAGACACCAAAATCGACGTGGCCTCAAAATGCGGCGAGCCCGCACAGCGCGAAAACGTTGTTCGGAGCACATCAGTGAAGAAATCCGGCAAGAAATCACGCAAAAAGTCACCAAAGAAATCGGGAGGACAAGGGACAAAGGTGGAGGAACGCTCAAGAGTGGATGAGCAGTGGACTTACACCTTCGGATCGCGGGATT
>JADGQM010000261.1 GCA_017881795.1 Syntrophobacteraceae bacterium | reverse complement strand
TCTACACCTCCTACTTGCTGCGCATTGCCTACGATCGCCCGTTTCACGAAGGGCTGGGCGCCTTTCTGCCGTGCTATTGGATTTACTGGGAGGTGGGAAAGGAGCTCGAAAAGCGCGGCTCACCGATATCGGTCTACCAGCGTTGGATTGACACCTATGCCAGCACTGAGTTTGGCGACACGGTGCAACAAGTCATCACCCTGATGAATCGCGTCGCCGAGACGTTGACACCAGCGGACAAGGCACAGGTGGCAGAACACTTCGTGATGACCTCCCGGTTTGAATACCTCTTTTGGGACATGGGTTACCGTCGACAGGCGTGGGAGATATGAGTTGAAGAGCGGTGAGAGCCAGATATCAGATCGCCCCGTCGCGGCGAAGAGCTCTCGCTTCCGCGCTTAAAGTGTGGCCGATCCTGTCAAGAGCACGGATAACCGCCAGAACATCAATCTAGCCTGACTTTAATGAGTGGCGTCTGCTCTGTCAGCATGGCATTGCTTCCTGAGCCACACCCGCATTTTTATCTGAAATTAGATTTCGTCTGATTCGTAGCCGCTGAACGGGACCCACATGCTTTTTTCAGTCCCAATCAATGTGCTGTAGGAATGCAGCATGCCATAGTTGGCGGCGGCGATCGCGTACCATTCGATGTTCTCATTGTGCGCCAGTTCATCCTTGATTTCACCCACCACCGCGACGCTGGGCTTATTGTCCGAATGCGTCTTGTGAATGAGATAAGTCTGATCCTCCTCCGTTAAAAACGAGTAGATGGGAGCCAGCGCATGTTGCTCCACCAGGTCGACAAGATCTTCGGGGAAGACTTCCTTCCGTGGTTCGACTTCCAGCGTGATAATACTCAACTGACTGAACAATCCGCCCTTTGCTTCCGGCGCCGAGACCGGATACGTCGTCAACACCGGAATGTTGACCTTTAAAGTCGCTTTAGGAGCTCCCATCAGTGAATTTGCTTTCACTGTGTAGGTGCACAAATACCGGACGAGGCACTTCTCACGCGAGACCGGCGTCAGTTTCTCGTAGAAGAAAGGATAATCGAAGGACAATGTGACAGCAGACGCCCGCAAGGCTTTGACATAGTCTTGGATGTTCTGCGCAAGGGTTGCCGTTCCGATTCGGTCGCGGTGCTGATGAACGATTTGAACAAAGGTGTCAATCCAACGAGCCTCAAACTCGCGCATGATGCGCGCTGATATCGAAATGCCCGCCACGGTCAACTGTCCGTCGCTCACGCTCCGGGACATCACTTTAATGGGAAACGGCAAATCCCGCATTCCCACATCGACGAGAAATGCCTTTTGCGAAGTCATGTTTTCTTCTCCTGTTTGATGTTTCCAAACGATTCCATCGCTTCTTTCATCACGACCCCCCGATCGTATCGGTGAGCAAAAACTCACACCGCCGAATCTACCACCGACAGATGGATGCTCCGTTGAAGGTCAAAGATCTCGACAGTTGTCCGCATGGCAACACCTCCCTTCTCACGGACATTCAAGTATTCAAATGCACATTCGTCAAGCACCGTGATTGACAAGAGGTCTTCATGAGCAGCAGGCGCCGCCTGATCTTCTGAGGTTCCGCTCCCGGAGCCACTCATTGATGAGCCCGGAGGCACAGCCGACCCCGGCGTCAACGTTAATGACCGCAACAGGGCAGTTCCTGGTGCAGGCGCCGCACTCCATGCAGGCATCGCGGTCAACAATGCGCGCCTGCTTCCCTGCAAGCTCGAACACCTGGTGCGGACAGACCTCCACGCACCGGCCGCACCCGGCGCAACCCTCCGGCCTGAGCTCAAGAGTCGTTGCGTTCTTGAGATAACGAAACTGTTTCATCGGTTCTCCTTGGAAATAGTGGCTAGTGGTCACAGTGGCCAGTAGTCAGTGATCAGCTATCGGTGGTCAGTGAGATGGCCACATTGTGCCGGTGACGTCCTTCTTCATCGTTCCTTGTGGCCAGCCGGGTCATAGGGTCACAGGAATTTTCCCGCCAGAATCAGCAGTAGGCTGACCACCAGGGCGCTCCCCATGGCCGGAATGGCAATGCGCATCTCCTTCTTTACCCCGGAACGGGAGGTGTAGGTGGTGCAGCCGGTGAAGTTGAGGGTATAGAAAGCGCTCACCGCCGGGAGCGTCAGGAAGGCGGCGATGGTCGTCGGGATGCTCCAGGTGCTGCCGCCGGCGATCCCATACCAGATGGCGCTCCAGGCCAGGCCGGCGATGGCGCCCTTGACGGAAAAACTCCTTCCCGGAAGCCAGGGAAGGAACAGCGGGCCGAGGACGATCCCGGTGAAGACCGCTCCGAGATAGGCGATACTCGCCTTTATGCCGGCTGTGGAACCGCTCAGAAGAGCCCCCAGGATGAACAGGCAAAGCGTGATGACCGCCGTCGATTTCAAGGCATGGACCATTTCCACCGGCACCAGAACCAGCCGTTCCCGGAAGGTGAAGGTGAGCTCCCGCATTGCCGGTGTCGTAATCCTGCCGTTTTCCAGATATTCCGGCAGGTCTTCGGCTCTGATGGTTGTATAGCTCACCGCAAAGCCGGTGCGCCTGGCCACCTCGTGGGCCGCTACCCCTGGGGCGCCGAGGATCGGCAGGAGCAGCCGCCGATGGTTTACAACCTTTGCCAGCCCGGTTGCACCGATCCGCCGAACCAGTTCCTCTGTGCCGAAGGTCGCTTTCCCCGCCGCGCACCAGACGTTGATGCCGAAGGTCTCGATCACCAGCAGCCAGGCATTGCGCCCGGCCATGGCGCTGCGGACGATGTCGTAGCTCATCTTGTAGTTGGCGGTGACCAGCACGGGGTCGTCGGGCGTGGGATGGCCAAGGGCATAGAGACCAGGGGGTACAATGTAGCTCATGCGGCCGATCCCCCAACGTGCCTTGCAGGCCCCCAGGCGGTCGTTCAGACGGAGCTCCGGCGATACCCGCGGGACCGGCCCTGCAGCGGTCGTCAACCACTCCTGGAAACCGGGAACCTTCTCGTCTATCTTCCCGCCGCCGGTCGTGGCCGGCGGCCCGCAACAAGGGGGCTTTTCGGGGCCGTTACCTGGAGCGCCGCAGCACCCGGACAAAAAGGTATTTTTGTCCGCATCCGTGAGTTTTCTGACATCCAATATTTCCATAAAATTTCCCCATTCCCATTTACTTGCAACACGCAATTGTTTTATCACGCTGAGTGCAACAGCCCGATTTCGCCACCGCCTCGTTGAGAAGCCCCAGAGACTTGACCACGGTCTCCCGCTCAAAGGAGGTCAGGGACGAGAATATCTGTTCGAGCTTGTCCACCATATAGCGGTCGATCTGCTCCAGCACCTGCGTTCCTTCATCGGTCAGCCCCAGCCGGCTCACCCGACGATCCTCCGGCGCCACTTGACGCATGATAAGCCCCTTGCCTTCGAGGCCCTTGGCCTGTCGGCTGAAGGTGGTGACATCCATGCCCAACTCCTCGGCCACCCTCTGCATGGAAGGGCTTCCCCTTCTGCGGATTTCAGACAGGATATGGCTTTGCGCCATTGAAACCTGTTGGCCGCAGCATTCGTCACAGCACGATGCATTCAGCAGCCCCAAGCGGCGCACGAATAACTGCAGCTCTTCCCTGACGGATTCCATACATTTCCTCCCGTGTAGGCTCACCATACTATTGTTATTTGCACTTTACAACTATTAATTGGAAGTGTGTCGTCTGGTCTTGACAACATCCACGATAGGTGCTACCCAAAAAGCCTGAAAAAGCGATTTCCTATCACCCGGACGTTGTGACACTGAGTGTAAAGTGCTCCTGAGCATCCCTCTGGGTAAGTCTGCACTGCTAACGATCCTTTGCCCCCTTGGATGCCGTTCTTAACCTGCCCCAATCTGTAATCGGAGAGAAACATCATCACTGTTTTTTTCAGTATACTGGAAATCATTCAACGATAGCCTCTATACAGGGATGATCCGATGAGTCCTGCTCCCGAAAGATACGACGTTTTCTTCAGTTACAACTGGCGGGATCGCGAGGCGGTGGAAAATGTTGCCTGGGCCTTACGCGAAAGAGATCTGAAGGTATTTCTGGATCGATGGTATCTGTTTCCCGGGCGTCCGTGGCCCCAGGCGCTGGAAGAGGCCCTGAGCTCCTGCCGCGCCGTTGCTGTCTTCCTCGGACCCCAGGGAATGGGCCGCTGGCAGCAGCGGGAAAAAGATCTGGCATTGGATCGTCAGGCTCGTGATCCCCGCTTCCCGGTCATTCCCGTGCTTCTTGCCGCTGCGGAACCGGCCCTGGGATTTCTTTCCCTGAACACCTGGGTGGACTTCAGCAACCGGCAAGAAAGCCCTCTGGCGCTGGAGATCCTCGCGGCAGCGATACGCGGAGAAGCTCCGGGCCCCGCCTTCCAGGAAAGAATTCAGGCGACCCTCGCCGCCGTCTGCCCCTACCGTGGACTGCGCCCTTTCCGGGAGGAAGACGCTTCCTTCTTTTTCGGCAGGGAAACCTTCACGGAAAAGCTGCTGCAAGCTGCCAGGCGGCAGAGCCTGGTGGCACTCGTTGGGGCTTCGGGCTGCGGCAAGTCCTCCGTGGCCCGGGCGGGGCTGGCGCCGCGCCTCAGGCGGGAAGGCGGGGGAAAGGTTTGGGACGTGGCCACCCTCGTTCCCGGTGATCGCCCGCTGCATGCTCTGGCCGCTGCCCTGATCCCTCTCCTCGAGCCACAGATGACGGAAACGGCTCGTCTGCGAGAGGTGGGGAAACTGGGCAAGGCTCTTGCCGAAGGAGAGGTGGCTCTGCGGGACGTAGTGACCCGAGCTCTGGAGAAACAACCCGGAACGGACCGCATCCTCCTTTTGGCTGACCAGTGGGAGGAGCTTTACACCCTCTGCCAGGATGAACCTATTCGCTGTCGGTTCACAGACCAGCTCATCGAGGCCACGGCGGCGGGTTGCCTCACCGTTGTGCTCACCCTTCGGGGGGATTTCTTTGGCCATGCTTTGAGCTATCGCCCCCTGGCCGATCGCCTGCAAGACGCCGTGGTCAATCTCGGTCCCATGACCGGGGAGGAGCTGGAACGGGCGGTTGTGGGTCCTGCGGAGAAGGTCTGCTTGAACTTCGAACCGGGCCTGGTCAAGCGGATCTTGAACGATGTGAGGGAAGAGCCCGGAAACCTTCCTCTGCTCGAGTTCGTCTTGACGGAACTTTGGAAAAAGCGCCATGGAGGCCAACTGCTCCACGAAGCCTACGAGGCCATGGGAGGAGTCCAGGGCGCCATCGCCTGTCGCGCGGAGGAATTGTTCGCACGTCTGACGGACCCTGAGCAGAAGATGGTGCGAAGCGTGTTCATGCAGTTGGTGAAACCCGGAGAGGGGGTGGAAAATACCCGGCGGCGGGCCGCCATAACCGAAGTGCCCGAATCAGCCCAACCGCTGGTGAAGGACCTGGCAGACGCACGACTCCTGGTGACGGGGCAAGACCGGGCCACCGGGGTGCAAAGCGTTGAAGTAGCGCATGAGGCCCTCATCCGGAACTGGGGGCGGCTGCGGGGCTGGGTGGACGAAGACCGGGAGCTCCTGTTGTGGTCCCAGCGGTTGAAGATCGCTCTGGAAGAGTGGGAGCGAGCCGATCATGATAGCGGGACCCTCCTGCGCGGTGCGCCTCTCACGGAAGCGGAGCGCTGGCTTGCAGAAAGGTCTCAAGACCTGCCACCCGGTGAACAGGACTTCATCAGGGAGAGCATGGCTGCGAGGGAACGCGAGCGGGCAGTCAGGAAGCGCTCGAGGCGGCGGATAACCGCCGGTGCGCTTGCGGCAGCCCTCGTCTTCCTGGTTCTGGCAGGACTTGCCGGGGTGCAGTGGCGGCGGGCGGGGGACGAAGCCAGACGAGCCGAAGTACAGGCTCAGAGAGCCTTTTTTCAGACTCAGATCGCAATTTCTAATGAGAAGAAGGCGGATGAGCAACGCCGGATAGCTTTGTCCCGCCAATTGGCTGCCCAAGCGCTAAACCGGTTGGACACTCATCTGGACCAGGCCCTGTTATTGGGGGTGGAAT
>JADGQM010000260.1 GCA_017881795.1 Syntrophobacteraceae bacterium | reverse complement strand
ATTGATGTTCGAAGGGGAATGTACCCAGTTTTGAGGCGCCATTATGTGCCTAGGGGAAATAGGAAAAACCAGGACAATCCCATGGCGCTGAACGTACATATACCCGTTTCCATTGTCATTGCGACCTATGACCGCCCTCAAGATCTGAAAGAGTGTCTCTCCTCTCTTTTGGCTCAGAGATCCCCGCGCCCGGTTGAAATCATTGTTGTCGATAACCACCCAGCTTCGGGTCTGACCCCGCCGATGGTGGCAGAGTTTCCTGGGGTAAAGCTGGTGAGCGAACTTCGTAAGGGATTGTCTTATGCCCGCAATGCGGGGATTGCGGTCAGCAGCGGCGATATCATCATTACCGTCGATGACGATGCCGTCATGCCTCCGGATTGGCTGGAAAAAGTGGTCGCACCTTTTAATCGGGCCGAGGTCATGACTGTAACAGGAAATGTTCTGCCCCTTGAATTGGAAACTAAAGCTCAACACCTTTTCGAAGTTTATGGTGGTCTCGGGCGGGGTTTTGAACGGCGAGAATTCGACAGAGCCTGGTTCGACTCTTGTGGCAGGCGGGCCGTGCCGACTTGGTTACTGGGAGCCACCGCAAATGCTGCTTTTAGAGCCAGCGTCTTTGGGGATCGCAATATTGGATTAATGGACGAAGTCCTGGGAGCGGGAACTCCAACCGGATGTAGCGAAGATACCTACGTTTTTTACAAAGTGCTCAAGGCCGGATACGTGATCGTGTATGAACCCGCCGCTTATGTATTCCACAAGCATCGCCGTGAGATGGGCGCGCTGCGACGGCAGATTTACAGCTACAGTAAAGGACATGTTGCCTATCATCTGATGACTTTGCTCCATCATCGTGATCTGCGAGCCTTGGTACGGCTATTTTTTGAGTTGCCACAGACCTATTATCGAAGGATAAAGCAAAGGATCCTTGGCGGGGGAGCCTATCCATTATCTCTTATCATTGTGGAAATGGTTGGAAATCTGGCGGGACCATGGGCCCTGTTAAAGTCGCGCCGAAAAGTGAGGCGTAACGGTCGGAGCAACCCTTATGTTCGTCCGTCCGAACGGACGATCCCTATCCAGCAATGTGAAATCAATCAGGAATTGAAAGTTTTTCCTGACGCAAAGCCATCTTAGATGAATGGGAGACGCATAGCGCCTGCCCGCAGGGTCCCGTATGCCAAGCAGTTCAGTGCCGCTCGACTTTTTGCGTTGACTTCGCGCCGCGAAAACTCCTAAACGTGTTTTCGTCGAGGTAGTAGTCCAGATGTCGTGCACTCGCCGCGCCTTGGTGCGTCCCCAACAACCATCGTTTCAGCAGCGCAGCTATCCGGTGGACACCTGGCATCACGACCTGGGCTGGTTCTGGACTGGACGACAGGACGGCATCCTTACGAACATAGCCCCAATTGGGGAGATCATCGTACCCTTCCCAGTCGTCGG
This sequence comes from Syntrophobacteraceae bacterium, assembly GCA_017881795.1. Taxonomy (GTDB): domain Bacteria; phylum Desulfobacterota; class Syntrophobacteria; order Syntrophobacterales; family Syntrophobacteraceae; genus JADGQM01. The sequence continues at coordinate 4,590 of JADGQM010000260.1, read as the reverse complement.
TGTGCACAAGAGAGCCTGGCTCAACGCTCCCCCGCACGAACTGCACGAGGCTTTCCGCGCTGACATCGGGGACGCGTCCGAGTCGAACTCACCCGACCCCATCGTAATGTGGATCTCCACGGCGATGACTACGATCGCCTTCTTCTCGCTATGCCTGCCGTATGCACCTTCCTCCAGGCCGCCGACATAGGTCTCATCCAGCTCCACAAGACCGCTGAATTTCTCGCGACCCGGACGAACCATCGCGCGTCTCATCTTGTGGAGCCACGCCCATGCAGTCTGATAGTTGCCAAACCCCAGGACCCTCCGAAGCCCCAACGCACTGCCACCAAACTTCTGGTTGGTTATGTGCCACATCGCAAGGAACCACAGACAAAGGGACTTCGTGGTCCCCTGGAAAATTGTACCGAAGGTCGGCGAACTCTCGCGCTGCCATGCTGCACACCGAAGTTCGCCCCTGCCAGTGGGCCATGCCTTCTCCCGCCCGCATCCGGGGCATCGAAACCCATAACGCCATCGCAGACAACGCAGGTATTAGAGACATGCCTCCTCGGAAGAGAACCACTTCTCAAACTCAACCAGCGTGCGCAGGTAGTCAACGCCTGGTACCGGATGCCAACTTTCTTCTCGCATGCGGCCATGCATATTATTACGAGAGACGAATGGATAGCCCCATAGGAGATAAAGATGGCAGATCACCCTTTAGCGTAATTTCAAAAGGTGAGTGTTTGCGCCGGGGGAAGGGGAAACTCCAGTCGCCGATCGGGCTCCTTCCGTTTCCCCCTCCCTCAGCCCTCCGATCCCGCCCCAGGATCAAGAAAAAAGGAAATCAGGGGTAGGTGAGATTTCGATGATCATGCTCGGTGATTCTTGGGTTGTCACTATGAGAAATATTCAAGATACATGATCACACCTCCGTTGCAGGCCTGTGCAGAAGAAGATGTGCTTCTCTTTGTTGATTTCCATTTACCATGCAGCCAGTTGAAACAGGGTTAAGGGGAAGGCTGGAGAGACGAGGCCTTTTGAAGTATTATGCCTGTCGCTGGTTCAAATATTGAAAAGGGTCTACTTGAAAGTTTGTAGTAGCTTGTCAGGCTTCCAAGCAATGTTGCCTCAGATTGTGCAATTCAAACATTTGTGAAAATTTTTGGCTGATCCTGAAGACCGGTCCTAATTGGGTAGTGGCCAAGACTTGCCCCGGGCAACCTTCCCGGACACGTTTTGGTTTGATCGGACACCTTTCATTATCCGCCGGGCTCGGTCGGTTTCACGGTTGCCAGTCAACACAAGCTCTGGGCACGTTCAGAGACCGTGAGGGCAGTCCTCCTAACGGCAGAATGGAGATACCGTGAGTAAGCGAAGAACACCAAAGGATACATAGCGGTTGTCGAGGAGAGATACGATTGAGTAGTGGTAAAAGTTGTAGGGCCATCGAAAAAGGTGTCGCAAATGAGATGCCAATACGAGGGAAAAGCTTTATGTGGAGCGCTCATTTTATTATCGAAAAATGGAGGAAACAAGAGGATCATCTGCCCATCATGTCATTACGCCGGAGAAAGCAAGGCAACTGCCAAGGGCTCTCGAAAGATCGAAATCACGCTCTGGTGCTGTTTTATTTTACCCGGCATGCTGTGTGTGTATACGATGTGGCGACAATCGAGGGACGACCAATGCCAAGGGTGTCCACAGTGCCACGAAACGAACCTTCGGCTGATCAAAAGAAGAGCATGGAAAGCATATGAACGCAGTGGAAAGTTGCCGCTCGAATAGATGAATCTCCCTGGATTTAAGCTCCATCCCTTGAAAGACGAACGCAAAAGACAGTGGGCAGTATCGGTATCGGGCCACTTACGGATCGTGTTCGAATTCGATGTCGAGAACGTGACGAATATCGACCTGGTCGACTACCACTGACCGCGAAATAGGAAGGCAACCATGAAGTTGCACAATCTGCCGCACCCTGGCGAAATCATCCGCGACCAGTGCCTTGAGCCACTGAAGCTGACGGTCACGGCGGCAGCCAAAGGGCTGGGTGTTACGCGCAAGGCGTTGCCCGAGCTCCTGAACGGCCATAGCGGCGTATCGCCGGAAATGGCTATCCGTCTATCCAAAGTCTTCGGTGGTGCGCCAGAGACTTGGCTACGTCTGCAATGCAGTACAACCTATGGCAAGCCGAAAAGAGCTTCGGCAGTATCAAAGTGACGCGTTTCCCGGATCAAGCGCTCTCTTAAGGTGACGACAGCCGCAAGGAGACAGGACGTGCCGACCAAGCTGGCCGCGCTAGAGCTTCAGTGGACCAAGCCGCTTTTGAAGTCCGGTGGCGAAGACTCGCGGGAGACCACCTGCCGCATTTCGTGCCAGTTGAAGCGTTGCTGGTCGGACGCTGTGCGCTACGCGGGCTCCCCGGCAAGCGAGGATGAGCTTTAGCGTCCAAACCCCATTAGCAAAGTTCGTATTTCAGGACCTCTACACCATGTCGAAGACCTCACCGCGCATGATCATCGTTCCGTTGATTGTCGCTTGCGCGCTCTTCATGCAGATTTTTGACGGCTCCGTCATTTCCACGGCGTTGCCGGCCATGGCCCAATCGCTGAAAACGGACCCGCTGCATATCAATCTTGCCATCACGTCCTATCTTTTCAGCCTTGCGGTATTCATTCCGCTCAGCGGCTGGATTGCCGACCGCTATGGCGCACGAACGGCTTTCCGCGCCTCTATTTTGATCTTCACATTGAGCTCGGCCGCCTGCGGCATAGCCCAAACGTTGCCGCAACTGGTTATGGCAAGGATCGTGCGAGGAATGGGGGGCGCCGCTATGTTGCCCATCGGAAGGCTGATCCTTCTTAAAACCATTCCGAAAGCTCAGCTGGTTAACGCCATAATCTATTTATCAATCCCGGTCATGCTGGGGCCGGTTCTGGGGCCGCCGGTAGGAGGTTATATCGTCACCTACAGTACGTGGCGCTGGATCTTTTTTATTAATCTTCCCATCGGCTTATTGGGCATCGTTCTGGTTTCCCTGTTCATCGACAATATCCGTGAAGAGCGGATGGATCCCCTTGACAAACGCGGTTTCTTGCTGATGGCGGCGGCCCTGGCCGGGCTCGTGGCTAGTTTTGAAACGGTGGGCCGCGATTTACTGCCGGGCCCGATTATTGCCGCGCTCTTTACGGGCGGCCTCTTTTGCTTCGGCCTCTATCTGTGGCATGCGCGGCGGCGAACAGCACCCATCGTCGATTTAGGGCTCTTCCGGTTTCCCTCCTTTCGGGCGGCCATGGGGGGTGGATCGCTGTTCCGCATCGGCATTGGCGCATTGCCGTTTCTGTTGCCCATGATGCTGCAAATCGGCTTTGGCCTTTCGCCGCTGTCCTCCGGCATGCTGACGCTCGCCAGCGCCGTTGGAGCTTTGTTGGTGCGACTGGTTGCGGCTCGCATCATTCGGCGACTCGGCTTTCGACGGATGATGATCGCCAACGCGCTTATCAGCGCCGCCTTCATCATCGCTTGTGGTCCCTTCCGTCCCGACACATCGCATAAAATGATTTTAGCCGTTCTTTTGGCGGGCGGGTTCTTCCAGTCGTTGCAATTCGTGGCTCTTAACACCTTTGCTTTCGCCGATGTGCCGGATGCCTTGATGAGCCGCGCTACGACTCTCTTTTGCATGCTCCAGCAATTGTTTCTGAGTCTTGGCGTTGCCACGGGAGCGTTGCTGCTGAACCTGACGCTCGGCGCGCGCCATGAAACAGGCCTGAGCGCCCACGATTTCTGGCCGGCCTTTCTGGGCGTGGGCATAATATCGGCTCTCTCGGTCTTCTTCTTCCTGCGGCTGGCGCCCGATGCGGGCGCCGAAATGAGCGGCCATAAAATAGATCCGCGCGAACCTCTGCAGGATTTATAAACTCTCCACGCTGCCTTTCAGGCTGTTGGCTCCTGCCGCCGTGATATTGAATTAAAGTGTGTTTGGCGCTCGCGCAAGAGAGCCTGCAATTCCTGCAAGCGTTGGTCTTTCACAGACTCGTCAACTTGGTTGGAGATGACGGCAGCGGGCGTGCCCGGACGGCGGCTGTATTTGAGGGAATAGGGGTAATCCCAACATTCACACTACCATGGGCAAAGTGGAAATGATTATCAACTTGCGGGTGCTACTCGGGTCTCCGTATGCAGTTCGAAGCTCCCATAGGGGTGGATGTGCTTTGTCGGCGACGGGCTGAAGGCTGACAGATCACGGGCCGTCATCCGCTCCGACCATTCCGGGTCCCGGAGCATTCGTAGAATCATCAAGGTGCTTCACTTTATGAAAGAAGACCACTCCTGCCGGGCCAGCGCAAATGAACTTGATGTTAAGAATGTGCCTGTGCCCAGTTCTCACCCCACCCCAAATCAACCTTGAGCGGCACTGAGAGATCCCAGACTTGCTCCATGTGTTGCAAGATGAGTGGCTTCGCTGCCTCCAGTGCTTCCTTGGAGACCTCAAAAACCAGTTCATCATGCACTTGCAGCAGCATTACGGCTGCAAATCGGTGGCTTGCTAATGCGCAGTCGACATCGATCATCGCTTTCTTAATGAGATCGGCCGCGGATCCTTGAATC
>JADGQM010000259.1 GCA_017881795.1 Syntrophobacteraceae bacterium | reverse complement strand
TGAAAGGATGTGACGGGTTTCCTTTAATGCTGACGTTGCCTTGAGCGTCGCTGGTAATCAGCAGCGAACAGCCATCAGGACAATCCAGCGTGCAGGCGGTGAGCTCAGACTTGGTCGATCCCATTGGGCGCCTTCAGCCTCCCCAGGGCATGGTGGAGTAGACTTCCGCAATCTTATCCCGAAATTCCCGAAAGAACTCTTCGTGCGTCTTTTCCCAATCGGCGAGCATCCGAAACGCAGCCTTGGCTTTTCCCGCGGCTTGCACGGCCATTTTAGCATAAAACTCGCTGATGTCCTTTTCAATGAGCCAAGCCGTATTGAACACCGTCACGTCCGGCACCATCGATCCTTCGATGCACTGTTGCAGGAACTCGGACTTTGCTCGTTCATCGAAGTAGTTGGTGGGTTTGAGGACCAGTCCCTCCAAACCCGAAGGTTCGAAGGACTCCCCTTTCCTGAGACTTTCCAGAATCTTGGTGATGAAAACAATGTGCTTCTCTTCCTCCTGGATCAGACGTCTGAAAGCGCTGACTGCCGCCCCAATTCCCATGCGCTGAAGGGAATTCTGGAAAAATTGCCTCCCGGTCTCTTCCTGGTTGAGAGCATACTCAAAAATCTTGATCAAGTTTTGTTCGGTAGTCATAAGGTTCTCCCCTCATCTGGGTTCAATTCCATTTACGACCCGAATAGTCTTCCGGTTTTGTAAGCCAGATAACAGAGTCCGGCAACCGAAAAAGTAAAGTCTCGACCAAATATCGCATACCGGATGGGCGGTCGGAGAAACCTTTCGCACACCCCGCGGCAGCCATCGCTGGGCGATCAAAACCTCTTGACAAAGTCGTTAAGTCCAGCTTATAGAAATCGCGAACATAGTAAGTGTGTCTAATAGGCCGTCGCTGTTTGCGAACTCTGAAAGGGCTTCAGACAGTCTTTTTTGCTACGCGCGCGGTGAGGATGCATGGTCCGGGAGGGCTCATTATGTTCGAACCTGCAGTAGTCAATAATTGACCAGGGAGCAATCAACAACAGCAGAAGGGAGTAATGAAGCATGAACTTGAGCAGACCCAATTCCAATGACGCAACGTTGACCTTCAATCGTTCCAAAAACGTGGTTCCCATGAGCGGCATTTGTTCCCGCTGTATTGATGGTTGTAAGGGTAATTGCGAGGTTTTCAGGGCCACTTTCCGAGGCCGGGAGGTTCTCTATCCTGGTCCATTCGGTCAAATTACGGCGGGGGCCGATAAAGACTATCCTGTCGACTATTCCCATCTCAATATTCAAGGGTATGCCATGGGGGCACAAGGTATGCCACCGGGTGTTGAACCCGGTCCCGATACGGCGATCTTCCCTGCGGTCAACACGGAAACCGAATATGGCTGGGATGCCAAAGTGAAGATGCGCTTACCGGTATTTACCGGGGCTTTGGGGTCCACGGAAATTGCCCGGCACAACTGGGAGCACTTTGCGGTGGGGGCGGCGCTTGGTGGGATCACGCTGGTCTGCGGTGAGAATGTCTGCGGCATTGATCTTGGGCTCGAGCTGAACAGCGAGAAGAAGATTGTCAACTCCCCGGAAATGGATCGGCGTATTTCCGTCTACAAGCGTTATCATCAAGGTTTCGGCGAAATGCTTGTGCAGATGAACGTCGAAGACACCCGCCTTGGCGTTGCGGAGTACATTATCAATAAACACGGATTCGATAGCATCGAGCTTAAGTGGGGTCAGGGCGCCAAATGTATCGGTGGCGAAATCAAGGTCCGCAAATTGGAATATGCTCTCGAGCTGCAGCGAAGAGGCTACATTGTCACTCCCGATCCTTCGAGCCCGGTCGTGCAGACAGCCTACAAGTTCCGCGCGATCAAAGAATTTGAACGGCACAGCCGCCTTGGCTTTATCAGTGAAGAAGGGTTTTATGCCGAGGTTGAGCGCCTGCGGAAGTTGGGCTTCAAGCGGGTCACTCTGAAAACGGGCGCCTATGGTTTGCGGGAACTGGCCATGGCCATCAAGTGGGGTTCCAAGGCCAAAATCGACCTGCTCACGATCGATGGCGCTCCAGGTGGAACCGGTATGAGCCCCTGGCGGATGATGAGCGAATGGGGTGTCCCGACTATTTATTTGCATTCCGCAGCCTATGACTTCTGCCAGCAACTGGCCGCCAGAGGTGAACGAGCTCCGGACATTGCCTTTGCCGGCGGCTTCTCCAGTGAGGATGGCGTGTTCAAAGCTCTGGCACTCGGTGCGCCATTTGTGAAGGCGGTCTGTATGGGCCGTGCGTTGATGATTCCGGGCATGGTAGGAAAGAATATCGGCGAGTGGCTGGAAAAGAGCGATCTCCCCAAGACGGTCAGCCAGTACGGTAACATGAAAGAGGAAATTTTCTTGAACCATGAAACTGTAAAAGACATCGTTGGAAACGGTGAGATTGAAAATATCCCTTTGGGAGCGATTGGATTGTATAGTTACTGCGACAAGCTCAAAGTCGGTCTGCAGCAGTTGATGGCGGGTGCCAGGTGCTTCAATGTCGGCGCCATCAGCCGCAAGGAGCTCATGTCGCTTACCGAGGAATGTACCAAGGTAACAGGCATTCCTTACCTCATGGATGCCTACAGAGAAGAAGCGGAAGCAATCCTCAACAGCTAAATAGTGACTAGTGGCTGGTGGCTAGCCACTAGCCGCTACTTAATCTTGATCCAGAGCAGCCTGGCCACGCTTGGTCCCGGGTTCCTCCATTCGGTAGGCATCTCGGAAGTGAGGTAGATGACATCTCCCGAGCGCAAGGTGTAAGCGGCTTTCTCCAGCTTGACGTGGAGCTTTCCTGAAAGGAGGTAGCCGATCTCCTCGCCCTTGTGGATGAAAAAATGTGAGGAAATGCTTTTATTCGGCTGTATTTCAATAAGATAGGGCTCAGCCTTCGGATCAAAATCAACCGGAGTCAGCAGTTTTGCCGTCATGCTTCCCTCCGGCAACTCGGAAAACCGCACCTCGGCCGCCTCTGCACCGGGAAAGACAAGCCGCTTCTTCACTTCGCTTGTCTCCTGAAAGAAGGAGCTCACATCGATGGAGAGCACCTCTGCCATTTTTAAGAGCGCCGGCAACGACGGGTAGATGAGGTTGCTTTCCACCTGGGAGATGGTGCTTGGCGTGACCCCTACCAGTTTTGCGAGCTCTGTCTGAGAGAGCCCCCGTTTTGTGCGCAGTTCTTTCAGACGCAGCCCGAGATCCACTCCCCCGGTGGTGCGTTTCTCTTCATCAAAGGTTACGGTCAGGTCCTTTACCCAGTAATTGTGAGGCTTATGGAAATTCCCAAGGTCGCGGTTTTCCGCCTTAAGGACAGTCAATGAGGTGGTCCCTCTTTTAATGTCCAAGCTGATGACCACCTGTGCGACCTGACTGATATTAGCTCGAAGACGCGGGGAGTGGGCCCGTTTTTCCATGATCCAATAGGCAATCGTGTTAAGCTCATAGAGCCTGGGACAGGAATGGGAGTAGAAGTTGAGCAACTGATCTTCTCCTCCCCAGACCTCCTGCATCCCGGTGACACTCTCGAAGACCAGTCTGACGTCGCCCTTCATGGTTTCATGGATACCATAGAGGACATCCATAAACTGCTCGATGTTTCGAGGTTCGTCTACCTTGACGATGTTGCAGGGCCATTCGGACTCCAGCTCATCGTAAAACTTCATGAAGATCGAGGTACTGGCCCCTTTGCCGCACGTGAAGCAGTCCATGATCGTCAGGGACGAATCTTCCGCCAGAGGTCCGAGCTTCTCCAGCAGATTCCTGGGGGAACGGTCAAAGGTAATATAGATAATCGGCTTGTCCTGAAGCTGCGAAGCTTGAATGAAATTGAGACAGTAGACCGATGCCAGACTGCCCGAATCGTCCAGCCAGACGACATTATCACCGATAAAGAGCCCACCCAGAAGACGGTCCAACTGACTGACACCTGAGGTTACCCGAAGTCTCTCCGACATATTCACCGTCCTTGCACTGATTTTCGCTGCGAAACCACCTGCCCACGATTCGTCTCAGATTATCAGGAGAGGGCGCCATGAGCAAGTGCTCTCTTGCACATCCTGGTTCCCTGATTCCCGTTTTCCGCCGGCTTGGCAATCCGGGTAACGGACATTTACACAAATTCCAGAGTCAGTTAGAATGCTTTGTGCCGTGAAAACGTCCTCAGGAAGGATGTCCTGAGCATTTTCCGCAAGTTCGGAGGTAGCGATGAACGAGAACCGATGGTGGCGATTCTTCGTCCTTTTCGGCTTGATAATTTGGTTGACAGGCTGTGCCCACGTCATTTCCTCAGAGATGCGAGCGAAGGCAAGGAGCGATCTGACCTTCTCCGCCATGCTTGCCAATCCTGACGCCTACGAAGGAGAGACGATCATCTGGGGCGGGCAAGTCATCGAGACGCGAAACGAGGAAGGCTTTACCCTCATCAAGATCCTGCAGATACCCATCGATTATACGGAGATGCCCGAAGCTGAAGAAATGAGCCAGGGTCGATTCATGGCCCAAGTTCAAGGCTATGCCGACCCCGAGGTTTACCGCAAAGGAAGGATGCTTACGCTGGCGGGAAAGATCATCGGCAAGAAAATCGAACCGCTGGGCGCAATAGAATACGTATACCCCCTCGTTGACGCCAAAGAAATCTATCTCTGGAAGCCACATCTCCTCCCTTATGGTCCTTATCCTGGCCCCTACTGGTACTGGTTTGGCTCCCCTTACTTCTTTCCCTGGCCTTATTATCGGCCTTATTTCCAGTTCTGAGAACGTGTCTGCAGTGGAAGCTAAACTTTAAAAAAATAATTTTCAGGCACGTTCTCATCTACGGACATTCCCCTTACCGCATATGCTACAGAGGCAGACGGGGACCCAATCCAATCCCCTCCGGAGAAACGAGCGCCTGGTACGGCCACATTTCGACCCCTTCCTTGATCGCCTCCCAAAAAAGCGCTGCGAATTCCGGATCAACGAAGTCTGCTGGGCCGAAGCAGCGGGCATCGGCTCTCTGGACCAGATAGAAGCAAGCTGCCCGGGTTCCGCGCTGAGCCATATGGATCAATTCGCGCAAGTGTTTCTGGCCCCGGGTCGTTACCGCGTCAGGAAAATAGGCCACACTATCCTCAACGAGGGTCACGTTCTTGGCCTCGACCCAGAGGGTCCCACGGGGACCGGTGAGCATGGCATCGAGACGGCTCTGACCGCTCCTGGCTTCTTTTCTGAAGTGGTCGTAACCGGAAACTTCGGGCAAAATGGCTGCTTTCCAGGCAAGATTCAGAATTCGGTTGGGAACCAGAGTGTTCACTCCCACCCAGATGGAATTCTGTTGGACGAGTTCCAAGGTGTAGGCCAGTCGGCGATCCTGCCGCGGGGCAGGTGAGATCATCACCGTGGTGGAGGGTCTCAAGAGTCCCAGCATGCTGCCCGAGTTGTTGCAGTGAACCCAGAACTCCTCTCCTTCAGCTTCGACTTTCACCAGGAAGCGTTTTTCTCGGAGACAAAACCTGGCCAGGCGGCTCCCCTCAGGAAACCGAAGCAAGACCCTTTCAGACGGATCATTGTTCATACTACCTCAAACCACACATGTATCAGAATGACCCAAAACGCCTGACATGTGGGGTAATTTGACGCAATTCGCATAACTCCTTAGCATCTAAGCAAAAAACGATGACGCTGTGAAGCTGAACGATGGCTAGTGTGTCATGAAGACTTACGTCCGTATACTCCAAATCGTCTCGTATCCCACAACTTATTAGAAATATTAATTAAAATATGTTGGCCCGAGTTTTGCTTAAAGAGCAGGCGGCGACGCCACCAAAAGACACTGAAGCTGCTGCAAGTTGTCTCCCGGGCCCGGGAGATGATTGCTCAGCGGCTTCGAACCCAGATTTTCGGATACTATTAAAGATAAAAGGAGAAACACCATGGCAGTTGGCGAACAAGTTTACGGTTTTTTCATTCCCACAGTTACCCTGATGGGTGTTGGCGCTCACAAAGAAATCGGCAAGCAGGTGAAGGTGCTCGGCGGCAAGAAACCTTTTATCTG
>JADGQM010000005.1 GCA_017881795.1 Syntrophobacteraceae bacterium | reverse complement strand
GGTTCGATCGGCACGAGCACCAAATCGGACGCCACGATGCAGGAGCGGCACTTGATGCATTTCTCCAGGTCAATGCTCGCCAGCTCCTTCTTCTTCCAGCTCACCGCATTCGTCGGGCAAACCTTGGAACAGCTCCCGCATTTGGTGCACTTCTCTTCGTTGACCTGAAACTTGATGAGGTCCACACAGACCCGCGCCGGACACTCATGCCGCAGGATGTGAGCCTCGTACTCGTCCCGGTAGTACCGGATCGTGGATAACACCGGGTTGGGCGCCGTCTGCCCCAAACCACACAAAGACCCCGCCTTCACATCCTGCGCCAGCACTTCCAGCCGGTCCAGATCCTCGATGGTGCCCTTCCCCTTGGAGAAGTTGGTCAGGGTCTCGAGCATGTTCTTGGTCCCCAGGCGACAGGGCACACACTTGCCGCACGATTCCTTCTGGGTGAATCCCAGGAAAAACTTCGCCATGTCCACCATGCAGGTGCTCTCGTCGGTCACGATAAGGCCCCCCGAGCCCATGATCGCCCCCACCTCCGTCAGGTGCTCATAGTCCATGGGGATATCAAAGTGAGACGCCGGAATACAGCCTCCCGAAGGGCCTCCGGTTTGCGCTGCTTTGAATTTGCGCTTGTTGGGAATGCCCCCGCCGATATCATCGATGATCGTTCTAAGTGGCGTCCCCATGGGGATCTCCACGAGACCGCTCCGACTGATTTTTCCGGCCAGGCAAAATACCTTCGTTCCCTTGCTCTTCTCCGCCCCAACTCCGGCAAACCAATCTCCGCCCTTGTCGAGAATAACCGCCAGGTTCGCGAGGGTTTCCACGTTATTGATATTGGTCGGCTTGGCAAAGACCCCTTTGATCGCAGGGAAGGGAGGCCGGGGGTTGGGCATCCCGCGCCTGCCTTCAATAGATGCCATGAGCGCCGTTTCCTCACCGCACACAAACGCCCCCGCGCCCAGCTTTACCTTGATTTCGAAGTCGAACCCCGAGCCGAAAACGTTCTTCCCCAAATAGCCCCGTTCGGTCGCCTGCTTGATGGCGATGAGAACGCGCTCATAGGCCATCGGATATTCCGCCCGCACATAGACATAGGCTTTGGTGGCCCCGATGGCGTATCCGGCGATCAACATCCCCTCGAGGACGCTGTGGGGGTCGCCTTCGAGTACCGCGCGGTCCATGAACGCTCCCGGGTCGCCTTCGTCCGCGTTGCAGATGAGGTACTTCTGGTCTCCGGGAGCCTTGTGGCAGAATTCCCACTTCATCCCCGTGGGAAAGCCGGCGCCCCCTCGCCCTCGGATCCCCGATTTCTTCACCTCGTCGATAACCTCCATCTGGGTCATCTTGAAGGCCTTCTGGATCGACTTGTAGCCCCCCACTTCGAGGTAGTTGTCGATATCCTCCGGGTTGATAAAGCCGCAGTTCCTCAAAACAATCCGGCGTTGCGGCTCGAAAAAGTCCATGTCCCTGTAGCTCAAAATCTTCTTCTTGCCCTTGGGATCCAGGAAGATCAGCCGGTCGACCACGACCCCCTTGACCAGGTCGCTGTCAATGATCTCCGGCACATCCTCAAGCGTCACGTTACAATAAAAGGTCCCTGCCGGCTCGATGATGATCGTCGGCCCCATCTGGCACAGACCATGGCAACCCGTAAACTTCACTTCCGTTTTGTCAGCTAGACCGGCCTTCTTCAACTCATCGAGAAGCGCGAAATAAATGACATCCGCCTTCTGCGACTCGCACCCGGTTCCTCGGCAAACAAGGAGCTGACGATCCTTTCCCGGTTGAATCCTAATCGCCTCTGTTTGCATTCAGAATCTCCGTAACTCGTTCGGCCTTCATTCTGCCGTATGTGTTCTTGTTGACCACCATCGCCGGCGCCAGCGCGCAGGCGCCGATGCACGCCACCGTCTCCAAAGTGAACACTCGGTCTTTGGTGGTCTCCCCAGCGGAAACCCCCAACTGAGTCTGGACCTCCTCCAGCACCCGACCACCACCCATGACGTGGCAGGCCGTCCCCTGGCACACCATCACCACGTTCCTGCCCATGGGGCTGAATTTGAACTGCGCGTAAAAGGTCGCCACCCCATAAACCTCCACAGGATCCATCCGGCAGAACTTGCCCGCCGCCGTCATCGCTTCCGGTGGCAGGAAGCCAAACGCCCCCTGGATGTCCTGAAGGATCGGGATCAGCGCATCGCGCTTGCGATAGTGCTGGGAAAAAATCTCCTGCAATTTCTCTTGCATCGCCTGCTTCCTCCCAATGCCGAGCCGGGTAGCGGACCGGCAATTACGCTTTGAATGGACCTTCTTTGTAAGTTGCTGATGACATCAACAACGGGGTAAAATAAGAACAGAACGCCTAAGAGTCTGCACCAAAAAGCCATCGGAGCTATGGCCATGGGGTTCCTCCGGGTAAGATTGTACTTTATTGGGAGGCCTTTCGGAACTGCTTTAATACGAGAGGATAGCGATGCTTTGTTGGCCCAGCGTGGCCACCGGTCGTTCTGAAACAGAGGAGGTGTCTGACTGGATTGACGACCTCCTTCCCTTTGCTTGAAATGCCTTGACTCAAAAACTGCACTCTGCCACAGTAACCAGGTAAATACCGTAAAGGTAATGAACCTCACCAGAGACCGCTCTATTTGAAGGGATGATAACTTCTATTTTCTGTGTGGAGTAGAGGTTCCTCTTTTTTGCATCGCCTATCTCGTTTAAGTTTGCTTTCCGGAAGTATGGCCTTAAACCTTCCCATCGGCACGCTGCCTGGATGGAGGTTAAGGGACGCAAACGGAAGGCCTTGCAGAACCGACCATTAAGAGTGGTTTTGAACAGAAAGTGGACCGCGGAAACGAAGCGTCTCAATCAGATCATGTTTTCACATTCTCTCGAACTGACGGGTGGATAATGAAAATCCTTTTCGTCATGCTGGGCGGAAGCCTCGGGGCGCTCTCCCGGTACGGTGTTTCGCTGCTCGCTACACGCCTGTTTGGGAGCACCTTTCCGTGGGGAACGCTCATCGTCAACCTCTCCGGATGCTTCCTCATCGGCCTTTCCTTCGCTCTGGCCGAGCGAACCAGTTTCATGAACCCTTCGGTGCGCCTTTTCTTCGTAACGGGGTACCTCGGGGCATTGACAACGTTTTCCACCTTTGCTCTGGAAACGTTTACCTCCATGCGCGCGGAAACCCACCTCATAACGGTGGCGAACTTTCTTTCCAACAATGTCATTGGCGTCGCCCTTGTTTTTCTCGGCATGTGGGCGGGCAGGCTGGGATAGGGAGGGATTGGATGCTGCAGTACAAAATTATTGAAATATTTGCAAGTGAAGAGGCGCGCTGGCAGGGAAGAGCGCTCTACAGCGCCATCGTTCAAAATGTGAACGACTTGAAAATAGCCGCACGCACCATCGTTACGAGAGGCATAGAAGGCTCGTACGAGAGCGGGGAGATGGTCACCGGAAGGATCGAGGTTCTCTCTTACAACATGCCTGTGCATATTACCATCATTCTGCCCGCAATGGAGTTCGACCACGTTCTCTCCAAAGTGGAGGAGATGGTTGCGGACGGCATCGTTGCTGTCCGAAACATAGACGTTATATCCCACAAGGCTCGCGGGCTTCTCATGCCAAGGTACACGAGAGTCCGCGAGATCATGACTCCTGCCCCCAAGAAGGTCGGCACGACTACGCCCTTGGACGAAGTGGCGCGGCTCCTTCTCTCTTCAGCCTTCACCGGGCTTCCCGTGGTGGATGAGGAGAACCGCCCGGTCGGAGTCATTGCGCAGGGAGACCTGATCTACAAGGCCGGTATGCCGATGCGGCTGGGCCTCCTGGCCGAATCGGGCCGTGAGAAGGTGGGCGCGGCACTTGAAGCCCTCGCCCCGAGGCAGGCGAGTGAGGTCATGACGCGGCCAGCCGTCACTATAGGACAGGACAAAATGGTTACCGAAGCCGTGGATCTGATGCTCAAGAAACAAGTGAAGCGTCTTCCGGTGGTCGATACAGCAGGGAAACTCGTTGGCATGCTTTCCCGAGCGGATGTATTTCAGACGGTCATAAGGGAGTGCCCGGACTGGGCGGCGTTCCAGCAACAGAAAATCCTTGTCGCAGGCTTGCACTTGGTTTCGGAGATCATGCGTCGGGATGTCCACACCGTGTTTCCCGACACGCCGGTTGCAGAGGTGATCCGCGTAATCGCCTGCAACGACATTCAGCGCGTTTGCGTAGTGGACAAAGAAGGATATTTCCTGGGACTGATTTCAGATCGAGACTTGCTCATCGCCTTCTCCAACCGCCATCCCGGAATCTGGGATTACTTCACAGGCAAAATCCCTTTCTCGGAGAAGGGCCAACGGAACAGAGAACTGAGGGAATATCTCAATGCAAGGACGGCCGCCGACGTCATGAACACCGATATCGTGACGGTATCGGAGGATGCGCCATTAGAGGAGGCCATCCGGCTCATGCTGGAAGGAGCGATCAAACGGCTGCCGGTACTCGACGCCGAAGGCAAGTTCAAGGGAATGATTAGCCGCGACTCCCTCCTGCGTACTGGGTTTGCTTCCTTGTGACGTGGCAACCAATCCTTCTCGCACCACCTCTTTGTGACGAGGTTTATCTTGCATTTGCGCTGTTAGGGAAGTTAATTTTTGAAGCCGGCATCATGGATATTTTTGTGATTAGCGTTGCCGGCATTGTCTGCAAAACAGAGGTTATTGCGGGTGATGACGATTGGACGACATGGTGGCCCTTTTTTCAGGGACTGTTGGAAAGAGAGCATTGGTTCAGGAAATGCTTCAGCTCACGCCGACACTCCTTAGAATTTGCATTTCGTATTCAACCTTGCCCCTCTCTCGATGGTAGCGTGCTTCGGGACTAGTATCAGACGTGATTGCAAATCTTCATGGTGCACGCCAAAGTGGAATAGATCCGCCGCCGTTTGCTACATTCCTGACGCTTCCTTTCGGGAATTGTCCGCGAGCTCAATACCCAATCTTACTGAACCTTTCTAGCAATCTGGCCAAAAGAAGGACGGGGTTAGGAGCGGCTCAGGAGCCTGTCCCCTTGCGCCTTGCCGTCAGCCGGCGGCGAATGGATTGATCTCGCGTTCCGGGCAGGCTTCGGCATATTCAAGGATTTCATCCACCTTGGCGAGAGCCAGCCATCTCACCTTACCGGTGGCCACGTCGTAGATGGCACCAGCCACTCGGACTGTCCCGTTTCGGACCAAATCACGCGAGACTGGACTCTTCAGGAAAAGGTCGCTGATACCTTGCCAAACATTTTCTTCTATAGCCAGGGGAATGATATCGTCGCCATGAAGAGCCTCATGATCCTTCATCACCCGTTTGACTGCAGGCATGATGGGTTTGACCAACGGTGCAATATTGCGTTCAAGCACGTGGCCTTTGCCCTGAAGAGCATGCGTAACGGCCGTCACGGCACCGCACTGGGTGTGTCCAAGGACGACCAAAACCGGCGTTTCCACGTGTGCCAGACCGTATTCTATGGACCCGATTTCATCGGTGTTGCATACGTTGCCGGCCACGCGAATCACAAAAATATCCATGATGCCGGCGTCGAAAATCAACTCGACCGGCACCCGTGAATCTGAGCAGCTAATCACTGTCGCATAGGCATAATCCTTTTGACTTCGACTGCCGGCCAGGGCCAGCCGGCCCGGCTCCGCGTGCGGGTGAGTCGCCTTGCCCGCGGCAAATCGCTCATTGCCCTCCGCTAACATTATAAGGACCTCAGCAGGATTGGGCTTATTTCTCTCGTTCGAGGTGTCGTGACTTGTAGACATGGGCAATCGCTCTCCTTCTGATGCAGATTGTTCCGGTTGGGGCAATGGTTTGAATTAACGCCGCTTGCACACGTTCCACCTTTCCAATGCATGTGAAAGAGGAGGTTTTACAAAAGGAACGCTGGCGCAGATTTCCAGTGTATCCGGTAGAAGCCGTTATACCGACATCGACTGGATGTCAATCGGTATGTGCATATCACCAGATCATGCGGGAATCCGCGAAGGATGATACAATGCGAAAAATGGCATTGGCTCTAATTTCCGGCGCGACAGGGACAGTCAGAGCATATTTTTGTTATTATCAAACACTGGGAGCCGTCCGGCACCGTTGAGGGATTACCCGTGATTAATTATGTATATGCCAATATTGATATAATTGACTTTATATTAGAAAAATGCTTGACTATAAGTGGTGGAGATATACTCTGGCCAACATTGATGATACGAAATGCATGGTGGGTGTGCCCTTTAACAAGGCGAGCCCGGGTCGAGTTCAGGTTGTAACTCAGTAATTGGGCAGTTTCCATGGTATGCCTCATGGGATCTGCGACCTCATTCTTCTCCTTCACGTTCGTAATTTCCATCTGATTACCAAACTGGACCACACAATGCTTAGCGGAGCTTAACACCCCATAGCGGGGAAGGGCATCGGGCGATTCAAGTGATCTGATATCAATATTTATTGGAGAACGAAAGGGAGGAAGTCTATGGACAAGATTCTGAGAATTGACATGGGTGCGGAAGGTGGTCCGAAGGTAAGTGAGGTGCCGGCAGGTGAATACGCTGGTATGGGAGGCAGGGCGCTCACTTCGACCATGGTGGCGAAGGAGGTTCCTCCGCTTTGCCATCCCCTGGGGGCGGAGAACAAGCTTGTGATCGCGCCCGGGATGTTGAGCGGGACTTCAGGGGCGATGTCAGGAAGGCTCTCGGTGGGAACGAAGAGCCCTCTCACCGGGGGAATTAAAGAGGCCAATTCCGGCGGCCAGGCTGCCCAGGTTCTCGCCCGGCTGGGCTATGCGGCGATTGTCCTGGAAGGAAAGCCCAAAGGCGATGATCTCTATAAAGTTTTCATCAATAAGGACGGAGTCAAAATCAGTGCCGATAACAGCTTGAAGATGTTGCCGAACTACGATCTCATTGAAAAAATGAAAACAGAATACGGCGAGAAGATCGCCTGTATTTCGATCGGGACTGCCGGTGAGATGAAAATGTGCGCGGCATCGGTTGCGGTAACCGACATGGAGCTCCGGCCGACCAGGCATGCCGCCCGTGGAGGGGTTGGCGCCGTGATGGGAGCCAAAGGCGTCAAAGTGATCGTTCTCGATGACACCGGGATGAAAATGCGCCCACCCAAGGATCCGGACAAGTTCAAAGCAGCAAACAAGAAGTTTGTAGACGGCCTGCGGAATCACCCCGTCACGGGTCAGGCCCTGCCGGCTTATGGTACGAATGTTTTAACAAACATCTTGAATGAAGCCGGGGGTTATCCCACTTATAATTTCAAAGAGGGACGCTATGTCGACGCTCACAAGATCAGTGGCGAGACCCAGGCCGAGACCGAGAATGCCCGTGGTGGACCCGGTTCAGCGACTCATGGCTGTCACCGTGGCTGCGTGATCCGCTGTTCAGGGACTTATTCTGACAAGGATGGTCATTTCCTGAGCAAGCAGCCTGAGTACGAGACCACCTGGTCTCATGGTGGGCACTGTGGCATTTGTGATCTGGATGCCATAGCGAAAATGGATTTCATGGATGACAACTACGGGGTTGACACCATCGAGATGGGCGTGGCCATCGGGGTGGCGATGGAAGCCGGGTTGATCAAATTTGGCGATGCCGAAGGGGCGATCAAGCTCCTGGAGGAAGTAGGCAAGGGAACGCCCCTTGGCCGGATCCTGGGAGCCGGCGCTGGAACAACCGGAAAGGTCTTTGGGGTTGAGCGGGTTCCGGTGGTGAAGAACCAGGCTTTTCCAGCCTATGACCCACGGGCCGTCCAGGGGATTGGGGTAACCTATGCAACGACCCCGATGGGAGCGGACCATACCGCTGGTTATGCCATCGCCACCAACATCCTCAAGGTCGGCGGCTTTGTTGATCCTCTGAAGACGGAGGGCCAGATTGAGCTATCCCGGAATCTTCAGGTTGCAACCGCCGCTATTGACGCGACCGGTATGTGCCTTTTCATCGCGTTTGCAGTACTGGATCAACCCGAGACTTTTCAGTCTCTAATCGACATGCTCAACGCGTTTTATGGGCTGAGTCTTACCGGCGACGACGTGGTCGCCCTGGGGAAGCAGATCCTCAAGACCGAGCGGGACTTTAATGCCCGCGCCGGTTTTACGGCTCAAGATGATCGGCTGCCCTCGTTCTTCAAGACAGAACCGGTGGGGCCTCACAACGTCACTTTCAATGTTACGGACGAAGAACTCGACCAAGTGTTCAACTGGTAGTCTCTCTCCGGTAACTTCTCCATCCTGATGTACTCTCTAACCCCAGTGGGCTCGCAGAAACAGCCCACTGGGGGGCCTCGCCCAAAATTCCCCGAAGATGGACGTAAGAATTCGCCTACCGGCTAGTCTTGTCCATGGATTAGGAAAGTGTATTTTTGCTTGCGCATTATTCATATTTGAGGAATTGTGTGGCTAAACAATGGAACGGAAGTTAGGGCTGGAAGGTCGCTCAACCATCGCGTCCGAGAGTCCAAGAAGCTGTTTAAAGTGCCTGACAAAATTATTCCTCTGGCGCTCGCTGGGGTCGTTGGGTATCCGGCTCAACCCTCAGGTTGGAAGAGCGCCTGAGAGGCCACCGAGCTCACCGGTTCACTTGACAGGAGAATTTTCATGGATAGCGATCGCTTGCGAAACCTTCTGCAGCAACTGCAGAGTGGCATGCTGGACGTTGACTCAGTCGTGGATCGTCTAAAGACCCTTCCCTTTGAAGATCTGGGTTTTGCCAAAATCGACAATCATCGCTGCATCCGCACCGGCGTCCCGGAAGTGATTTTTTGCCAGGGAAAAACCATCCAGCAGATTCAAGTTATCGCTAAAAGGATATCTCAGTTCCACGATAATATTATGGCGACGAGGGCAAACCCTGGAGTCTTCCAGGGCATCCGTGAGGTGATGACCGATTGCGAATACCACGAGCTGGCTCGATTGGTTGTGATTAAACCACGTCCCGTTCAGCAGGTTGGAATCATCGCCGTGGTCAGCGCCGGGACTTCGGATCTGCCGGTCGCTGAAGAAGCTGCATTAACCGCTGAACTCCTGGGGAATCAGGTTAAACGCATCTATGACGTTGGCGTGGCCGGAATCCATCGCTTACTGCACTCGTGTGATGATCTTTTTCGCGCCAATGTCGCTGTCGTTGTGGCGGGAATGGAAGGGGCTCTGGCGAGCGTCGTGGGTGGCCTGGTTTCCTGCCCAGTCATTGGCGTGCCGACCAGCGTTGGTTATGGCGCGAGTTTTGGTGGGCTTGCAGCACTCCTCAGCATGCTCAACAGTTGTGCGTCCGGGGTCTCAGTGGTGAATATCGACAACGGTTTTGGAGCGGGCTTCCAGGCAGCTCTCATCAACAAACTCGCGGTCGGGGATGCGCTCCCCCATACTGACGCCTCGCAAGCCGAGATGCAGGCTAGGAGCGAAACGGTTAAACACGGATGAGCGAAGGAATTTCTTTATGGTAAACGAAAGAAGATCGGAAGCCGCCTGCCGCTCAATCATGGGCAGGCGGCTTCCGAAGTTTAAGGGGCATTCGTGTTATCCGCAAGATCTGGAGGATCAGGATCCGCGGTAGGCGGGAGCAGGTTTCCCAGGCTCAGACCGGTAGTGGCGCCGGCGGCGTCAGTGGCGGAAACCATACTCCAGCGTAAAAAACTGCGGCTTTAGACTGGCCAGGGGTTCTCGGAGTTTTGCCAACTCTCCCTCAGGCCCGTGAATTTCCAGACGAGTGAGGTCTGCGATCTTCATCGCTTCTTCCAGGAGAGGCCCCACACTCTCGAGATGAGCCAACGCTCCCTCGGCATCGACATAACCTTCACGGCAATGAGCTTGATCTTCGTAATAGCTCCATCCGTAATAGAGGCATTTGGGCTCGGGTTTGCTTTTCTCAACAAACCGTTCACACAGCTGCTTAAAGGGCTCGAATTTGCCGCTGTGAACTTTGAAATAGGGTACGATCGTAACGCATGTGTCCTGGGTTGCCATGGCTTCCTCCTTTATAAAGCGTCCGTTGTGGGCCCGCATGGCGAGTGGTAACGCGTTGAGGCGCACCCTTTCAGTCAGGATACCGAAAAGCGTAATTCTACCAGCCGAAAGCCTCCTCGGCGGCCTTGCGCAGTTGCTCGATGAATTCGGAAAAAGGTGTGTTCTGGTATTTCAGGAGCGCCTGGGATTCCTTGGTATCGTACCAGTCGAACCAGCCCGCTGTGTCGGAAAAAGCCGCCTTTTCCGGTTCGAGCTCCATCGCCTCATACAGGGCAGTCACATACTCCCGCCCCGACATTTGCCAGCTCTTTCCCCCCGAGATGTTGAGGATTTTACCTTTCACCCCCGCCGTGTTGGCACAGGCGAACAGAGCATCAGCCACGTCGTCCCGGTTGATGAACTCCACCCGCTGGTCAGCCTTGTAGGGCCACACATCAGGCGGGTCCATGATTTCGGGGACGGAAATCGGCGCGATTCGAAAGATGGTATAGGGCAGGCCGCTGGCCAACGCCACCCGCTCACATTCAATCTTGCTTTGGGCGTAGATGTCAAGGGCCGTCTGCGAGTGAGACACCTTCACCGACGGTTCATCCCCCGTCGTATCCCCGTAGGTGGCGACCGAAGAGGTGAGGACGAAGTGCGTCGCGGTCCCCTTGGCGGCTTCCAGCAAATTCTCGGTTCCGCCCACATTGATTGCCATCGTAAACTGGCGATCCCGTTCGCTCGCGGGCGGAATCAGAGCAGCCAGGTGCAGGACGGCATCCACTCCCGTTACCGCTTTTTTGACGGTATCTTTGTCTCGGATATCCCCTTTGGCGATTTCGATGCCCTGTTTGTCATCGAAATAACTGTAATCCACTTGCGGAAGATCGAAAACCCTGGCTTGGTCGCCGTTCTTGAGGAACAGTTCGGCCAGCTTCCGCCCCAGAATACCTGCTCCACCGGTTATCAATACCTTCATGGGTTTTGCGCCTCCTTGCGCTAGGTCATACGGATGATATGAGACTTGGTCTTTTCGATCAGGGCGCTTAAGTCCTTCACCATCTCCTCCATTGCCTGCTCGACCGCCCGGGTTGCGTCGGCCACCGACAGACCCTCGATGCCATTTTTCACTGCCTCATCCAGCGCCTTCACCTTATCCAGGGCAAGCTGCGCCATGTGTGTACCACCCTGGGTCTTCAGAAATAGCTTCTCCATAATGATCGGCACATCATCAACCAGTGCCTTGATCTTCTCCTGCCATCCCGGAATCTTCGTCGCGTCCAATTTGCCGGCCAATCCCGGCAATTCATCACTCAATTTCGTGAGAATTTCGGCGCCCTCTGTGGTGATGTGTCGTCCGTCTTTGCGTTTAACTTCAGCCATGATATCAAACCTCCATAAATTAATGCTCTTCCGTTCTTCGGACTCAAGAGCGATTCGGCAAATCAACAACAGCTCCTCTCTCGACTCGCCAGCCGCGGCTGATTTGCCATGTTGAAGTAAAAGTAACGATTAGGCGTCTACAGGTCTCCTTACCTCATGCGACGGGCTGAATCGCCTTCCTGAGTCGTGCGACGGCCAGGCTCAATTCTCTGAAATCATCGTGGAGTGAAGGAGGGCCGTAGCGCAGCATCTGATAGTCAGCTTCCGATTCAAGAGAGCTCAACAGTTGCAGGACTTCGAAGCAAGGTGACAGAGCAGGCTCGGCGGTCAGTCGCTCCCAATGTTGGGCCAGCGTAGACCTGGCGGCAATTTCGGGGAGGGTGGCAACCAGTTCGTTGGCGGTTATCTGCTCGCGTCCGAAACTACGCAGCAGTTCCAGTACCTGGGTAGCCATCGTCAGAACCCGGCGGTTCAGTTCTTCGTGGCTTGCTTGAGTAGTATCAGTGGTGGTGGTGGTGATGTCCATGGTGTTCATCATGCTCGTCAGTGGTAGGCATCGCTGCTTCCTCGTCAGTCATCGGGCCGGTGACCTCCAGGCTTGTCAGCAGCTTGGTCGCAATTTCGCGAAAAGCCTGGCTAATCGGTGCGTCAGGGTGTTTCAGCACCACCGGAATCCCTTCATCCACACTCTCGCCCATCTCCGTTGCCATCGGGATGCGGCCCCAGAAGGGCACTTGCATCATTCCGGCCAGCCGCTCACCCCTCGGCCGGCCGAAGAGGCTAATCTCGGTGCCGCAGCACGGGCAGTTCAGGACGCTCATATTTTCGATGAGCCCCAAAACCGGAGCGTTGAGCTCACGTGCCGCATTGATCGCTTTGCTGCAAACCATGGTCGAGATCCCCTGCGGTGTGGTGATAACCAGCATCCCACCCAAATTAGGGATCGAACCCATGACGGTCTGCACCTCGTCGCCCGTGCCGGGCGGCAGGTCAACCAATAGAAAGTCCTGGCGGCCCCAATTGACGGCTGCCAGGAACTGGCGGATGGAACGCATCTTGTGCGCCCCTTTCCACATGATGGGGGTCTCCTCACTCGGCCAGATAGATCCCACGGAGACCACGCTTAAGCCGTGCTCTGATAAGACCGGACTGAAACGCAGGTCGTGATGTCCTCCGTGATGTCCCGAGGGAGGGATCACCACGTCCAGTCGTCCGAGGAGGCCGAGCGCTTTGGGCACAGCGGGGCCATGCATATCGGCGTCGAAGATCGCAATCCGATAGCCCAATTGGTGCAGGGCTGCGCCCAGGTTGATCGTGGCCGTCGTTTTGCCGACGCCACCCTTACCGCTAAAAATGGCAACACGGTACTTCACCCCCTTGAGCGACTTCGCAATCGGCCCCTGGGTGGCCAGCAGTTCTTCACGCGCGCGCTGCTGAAGCGCCTCGTACCTTTCTCGGTCCAAAACGGGCTCCTTCTTATAATTGCATCAAATCGTAGCTGCGGGTGCCAAGGCCAAACTTCTCAGCATACTCTAGCAAGCTCTCCGGGGCCACCCCCGTGATACGCCCCAGCCTGCCCAGTCCCGGCGCCAGGGCATCAGCTTCTTCGGCCATCGAGCGAGCAATGCCCGGGGTCTGGTCGATGAGGTCGAGTGTCGCCTGGTCTACTGCGACCGGGTCACGTCCGGACAGGACGCCCAAGTCGGGTACCATGGCCACATCCGAAAACGGGTAGTAGTCGGGGTACGGACCAACATCGAGCAGGAAATTCAAAAAGTGCAGTTTCCCCATGGCAGCGACATGAACCGCGCCGGCGGCTTCGACAATCCGTTTTTGGAAACGATGAGCCGCGTCTCCCTCGACCGCCAACGCCCCGCGCGGGCAGGCCGCAGTGCAATAATAGGCACATCCCGAGCACAATTCCTGGTCTACTTTCACGATTTTCTCGCTGAGGCTGAGCGCCTGTTTCAGGCAGTGGTCGATGCACAGACCGCAACCGTCACAACGATCCGCCAGCACAACAGGCTGCAGAGGCTCGTGAATCCGCCATTTACCGCGCCGGGCACTGCAGCCCAGGCCCATACTGGTCACCGCGCCGGAGAGACCGGCAAAGGGGTGGGCAGTAACGTGAGAAACTACGATCAGGGCTCGCGCTTCGGAAACAGACCGGGCCACTTCAACACCCCCCAGTTCCTCTCCTTCCACTGGGAACAACTCATACTCCTCGCCGGTGTATCCATCGGCCAGGATTGGTTCCCGGCCGATCACGGGCAACGCAAAACCGTTGGCCGCCGTCGCCTCCAGCCAGGTCCAGTTTACCTTGGAGCCCACCGTATTGAGGCGAGTCGTATCCACGATCATCGGCTCACCGCCCAGGGCCATAACTTTCTCGGCTACTGCGCGCACCAGCGGCGGGCGCAGGTAACCGAGGTGGCCGAGCTCACCAACTTCAATCTTGATCGCAATCCACTCGCGCGGTTTGATAAGTTCATCGAGTCCGGCAGCGTCGAGTAGACTTCCCAACCGCGCCATGAAACTCCCACCGGTATATCGTGTTCTCGCCTCCAGGTAATGAACCAGGGACATATCCGTTTTCCGCCTTTCAAGGTTAAGAAGTATGGTTCGCACCCACCCTCAAAACCGCTCACGAAATGGTAACATAGATAGCGATTCCAGCAAACGAGGGGATTTCGATTTTGTGCTGAAAGAGACGCCTCGTCTCGCTTCGGGTACCGAAGAGAGTTTCTTCCAGTTGGCCAAAACACTTGCGGCAGGGGGCAAACCCCCTGCCGCAACCGAGACTGGATCAAAGGTGCATTACTTGCCCAGCGCTTCTACCCAGGCCTTCACAGGCAGCTTTTTGAGGAAGGGTGTGCGGTCTGCCGCATCGTAGTCCGCAAGCGGCGGCTTCGTCGCAAATGGGATGCGCTGGAAGGGCTCAACTTCCTTCAGGAAGTCCCGCTTTTCCCACATCGCCCGCTGGATCAGGGTCGTCGGGGTGGTTCGAATTTGCCATTTGGCCATATGTTCCGCGGTCAGCGGCGGCTCATAGGTGATCAGATCATACTCCATAACGCCCAAGCCATTCTTGACTGCCGCGGTCAACTGAAAGCGGGGCGCCGTGCTCTGTGTGATCTTAAACTTGTCCATGCCCTGCTTATACCCGCCTGGTACCCCTTCGAAAGCCTTGTTGGCGCCGCCCGGGTAGACTGGTGCGGCGTCGATCATATCCAGGATGGCAGAGTCAAGGGCTACGCAGTCCATCGAGGCGAACACGCCGATGTCCGGCGAGACCGGCAACGTGGCCCAGGGAATGCAGTCACAGTTGGGGTCCACGTCAATGCAGTAGGCCATGTGACCGACCTTGCCTTTCTCGAAGCACTTCATGACTCCAAGGGCCGCATCGCTCATGGCCATCTGGGAGTAGGGGAAGTAATCGGGAACGAACGTGGCGCATCCGTGACCGGTAAAGATGCAGGTGACCTGGCAGGAATAGCACAACCGGCATTTCTCAGTATCAAGGTGGAAGCCATTTTCGTCAATGACGATCGCGCCGCGGTGACAGCCGTCTTCGCACAGTTTGTGGAACTCGCAGCCGAGATTCAGGCACTGATCGGGATAGATGGCCGGCCAGCCGATGAAGTCCTCGGGGGAGCCCCAGTGAGCCAGGTGCTCGTTGTATTTGCCGCGCTTCGACTGTCCGCCGATGCCGATGTTTTTGACGCACCCGCCGAAAGAGGTAATCGGGTGTCCCTTGGCATGGGCCAAATTGATCATCGCGTCGGCGTGGACAAGTGCCCCGGCGACATAGGCCTCTTTGAGGATGACTCCCGTGGGGAGCTCGACACGCACGTCGTCATCGCCGGAAAAACCATCGGCGATGATCACCGGGCAACCCAGGGCCCCCTCGGTGAAGCCGTGACGTGCCGCGGTTTCCAGTTCCAGAGCACCGGTGCAACGGGAGTTGAAGAGATGGTAAACCACCGTAGTGGTATCGGTCACGAACGGGCGTCCCCCGCACGCTTTTACCTCCTCGACAATCGCCGCCACCAACTCCGGGCGCAGGCACCGAGATCGGTTCCACTCGCCAACGTGGATCTTCACGGCAACCGAGTCCCCCTTGGCAATGCATTGATTCAGCTTGGCCTCATAGAACAAGTCTTTGGCCTTTGGGGCCAAGGCCTCTGTCCAGTTCGTCGCGTTGGCGTCCGTAAACCAAACCTTTTCAGCCATGGCTAATTCCTCCTTTGGAATTAATTAGTTAACTCCGTTGGGTGAGTTCCTTCATGGAAATGGGTGGTTTCCTTCATGGAAACACTCCTGACGTCGGTCTCACCTCCTTCTCTACCGCAGAACGTGTATTCCGGGAAACTAGCTTAACAATCCCCGAAAATACACACTGTCGTTGATAACATCCATTCGGTTGTCGCGTGTTTCGGCGGGAAGATTACCGAATGCGACCAAAAACAACTCTGTCAGCCACCAATATGGGCGCCTGACGCTTGCCAGTGATAGTATGTTTTGTAAAACAGGCAATGATCTCAACTCAATTGCTGTCTCCGACGCGGATGGAAATGGATACGTCCGCGATCTGCAAGGGAAAGGGTGGCCGCCTTTCCGAGACAGCACAACTCACCTGGTAGCGATTTTACTTACCCTTAGACAGACTAAGGAAATCGGTCGCGTAAAGGAACCTAATAAGGGCCGTTTGGGTCTGCGGGCCATTCTCAACGTAGGCGTCGACCTTGTACTGGAAGACCAGTTGATACGAAGGCGCAATGTTGTAGCCCAGAGTCAATCCGACAGTGCTGCTGGGGCCTCCGGTCTTAAAGGTAACGTCGTCTACCACCTGGTTTCCGTTGTAGTGGTAATAGTAATCGGCGGACGCCCAGAAAAGCTTGGTGAGGTCATAGCTCAGGTGGCTTTCGACGGTGAGTCCAGGGCTCTGGCTCATGGTGGCGCCGGTTGGCCCAAAGTCGTTATTGCTGGTAAAGAAGTCCCCGGCCACCTGCAGCTCAAAGTATAGATTGTGCTCCGGAATGATCTCCCAGCCCTTGACAAATCCCAACTCTTCCCTGAAGTGCCAGCGGTTTTCACTCAGATTCACCGCCTTGTCATTGTCGTAGCTCCCTACGGGGATATAGAAGAACGGTGTAAAGCCCAGATAGGTTTTGCATTTGGGATCGTTCAGGAACCATATCGTGGCAAGAAGGATAGGATCTCCAAAACCCGAAGAATTCGAACTGGAAATTCCGTCATTAAGATCCAGACTGAGGCTTCCAAAGGGGATGATGAATTGGGGATCAAT
The DNA here is from genome assembly GCA_017881795.1 of Syntrophobacteraceae bacterium. Taxonomy (GTDB): domain Bacteria; phylum Desulfobacterota; class Syntrophobacteria; order Syntrophobacterales; family Syntrophobacteraceae; genus JADGQM01. The sequence continues at coordinate 19,635 of JADGQM010000005.1, read as the reverse complement.
TACGAACGGTCCTATCTGTGTGAAGTAGACCGGCCTGAAGAGCCCGATATTGCCGTTGAGATCGATATTGTTGGAGAACTTGTTGCCATTGACGTATAAATTGGTCGCAGTGAGGTGTTCGTAGTAGGCAAATATTGCCAGGGTACCTGGCGGGGCTGGAATGTAGTCCCGTGCTAGATTGTCCGCCAATACGGCAGCGGGAACCATTAATGTTAGCAAAAGAAACATCACGATTGAGATGCGCTTCATGGTTTTTCCTCCTCAAGATCGTCGTCCGAATTCAGTGTGCCCCCCTGAGGGAGAGTCAAGTTCGACAGGCGCGCTCTCGGCCACCATCCCTGGAACCTGCTCCTTTCCTCCAGGTTCCTCAAAACCACTTCAAGATTCCATTGAAATGGAACTGGGTTCTGATGGTTTGAAAAGACTCATTGCTCACCGCAAAGGAGGAAATCAGCCGCCCTCCGCATGGGTGACTACGGTGGCTATCCGGGCCGTACCTGCCATCGATAGAACATCCCTTAAACGAACATAAAACATAGCCCGAGGGGCAGGTTAGCAGCTTTAATCCGGTGGGTCAAGTGGTTTTTTTGTCGCTGTGAAGATCGCATTTTGATAAGTGCAAGCCAGTAAAAGTGAGAATAGAGGCAAGTCTCATGACTGCCTGTTCGTCAACTCCCCGGCGATGGGTTGGCCTAAAGTGAAGCATGACGAAGTCAGAGGCAGCTTTCGCAGTCTCGATCGCGTGTGAAAAGTGAAACCAGGTTGAGATAAGAGCTGAAAGCGTTGGCCACCTGAGCTCTCACGGCACCTTCCATGTGGGAACTCTAAGAGTGTGTCTAAAAAGTTCGCTCCTGACGCTGGGCAAGAGAGGTAAGCCAACATGGGACCACTCTTTCAATTGAGGGTCCCATGTGTGACACATGCCTACAACTTTAGGCACGCTCTTAGAACGGTAGTTTTCCAAAACCGAGCAGAGCATACGCGGGGATAATGAGACCCACGAAGGTCAGTATCAAGAGGAGCCAACCCAGTACTTTTGGCGACATTTTACCATAGGTGACCGCCCATACTACCAAGGTGAGAACAACAAAACAGATCATCATGAACGCAAGATAGAGGCTCTTGCCGACAAAGGGCGTGCCGTCCGGCTTGACACCGCCACCGGTAAGAAAAAAATAAGCAGCGATGGCTAGAACGATTGCTATCATCAGACTCTGGTTACCCAGCGAACGGAGGTCTTCCACCCCTCTCAGCATGCAATACGAAATTGTCAGGTAGAGGACCGCGAATATAATAAGTAATATCGCGGTGAATGCGTCGCTGCCGAACATGGGGGTTGCGTGAAGGATTCCGCCTACGGCGACGATAACACCGACAAAACCGGCGATTGCGCCACAGGTCCTTGCATCACCCTGGCCGAGATAGAAGAGACCTATCGGAAACCACAACAAGCTGATCGTTACCAGAAGTACTAGTGTCATTTTCTTACCCTCCTTTTGAATTTGGTGAGGTGATAATAAATTGTTTTTTTTGGCTTTTCAGCAACACGTCTCACGGGTGCAGTCAAGAACATTTTCGTTTCAGTTCTCGGTAAGGGAGGAGCAGAAAGAAGGACAATCATCGTTCTGCCTGACCCTCGGACGAGTCAATGATGGGCAGTTCGGTGCAAATTGGTCTTCACGCAGGTTGTCTTGCTTGCTGAGGGCTTGAAAGAGGGTGTTTACCCGGATTTGAGGGCAGACTGCTCCTGTGGTGGCCAGTATGGACTGTCTCCAGTGTCGACGAAATTGAGTGGTAGATCGTGGTCGGCTCTTCATACCTAGGCCAGCTAAACGCGACGACCTGAAAGAGCAATCCTACTCTTCCAGGTCGTTTTGCAAGTGTTGTTTATTCGTTGGGAACGGGAGGCGCCACCATCACGCCGGGGCCAGCACCTGGCTTTATTTTGACCACATCTCCTGAGTGTATCATGCCTTCGACAACTTGGGCTTTAATAAAACTATCACCTTCAAATGAGAGTATTTTTACCTTACCGACCATCTGATTATAATTGAGGCCGAAAGCCCGGTTTCGAGCGTAAACATTGATTACTTTCCCAACAGGAAACTCTTTTTTGATGCTACCGCTTCCCCCATAGAAAAGCGTCACTTGATCGCCGGATTTCATCTCTACGTCGACTTTGACTTTGGCCGGCTCTTTTTGTGCATAGGTTAACGATATCCCCGATACCAAAATGACGATTGCCGCAAAACAGACCAGAAGTAGCTTGAAAGTTTTCATGTTTTCATCTCCTTAAGTGTGGTCCCTGTAAACACATACATCCATGAACCGTATCGTCAAACTTAAAACAAATGAGCAAACTTGGAGTGGCTGGCATTGGCCCTTACCAGGTCCTTCCCTTCAACTTCGTGTGGCGTAATAACGTCGAAGGCATTAGCCGTCGCATATATCCCTGGTGCGAAGACAAGGATCCCCAGTATATCAAGCCCCCCATGAGTTCTTTCTTGACTACCAGATCCTTTTTCATCGCTACCCTCCTCAATGAGTTTTTGATTTACTACCGATTTCTCCAATCAAGTCCCGGTGGACTGCGCGCTTGACCCATAGTCGTCCTTTCTGTGAGTGGTGACCGCCTCATAATCGCTTTGGCCCGTTGCGAACCTGCCAAGATAACTGCGCAGGATTTCGCCAAGATCGATGCCACTGCTTCCGGGGTTCAGGGGAAAAGCCTCTCTGGCCATGGCCGACAGCGAACAGAACTTGTTCACGCTCAATCCCACGTGGGCAAAACCGGAGTGAGAAGTGTAGAATTCCTTGTCGGATTGTGCGATGATGAAGCGTTTCATGTTTCACCCCCCAAGTTAGTTCGTGTGAGGGGAAAAAATATCGTAATTGAAAAGCAACTTCAAATACTTATGCGCTATGATATGATCAAACTGAGATTTGTTAGGTCACAGATTTAGGTATGAATCTATGCGCCAAACTCGGCATAAACGTACCAACTGCAATAGATCGGGTGACGAGCCGCGCATATTGGCCAGCCATGTTCGAGCCCATGTCCAAATCACCCTTGCACATGTATAGCTGGAAATTGCCAGTAGCGAGCAGGTCGAGTTCCTCAAACCGGTTGGGGCGATCAAGAACCTGGAGCTTCTGAGAAAGCTTGTTCTTGTTGTACCGTTTGCACTTCCCTCCCTGAGAGGGACAACTCACCTCGTCTTGGGAAAAAATCCTCTTGGTGATAAGAAAACACTTTTTGAAGCATTGCACATAGCACCTTTCGTGGTTGCTGTCAAGGACATTTGGACATTTCAGGACATTTGGGACATTTGCGTGCCGATTTTAAGGTAAGTTCTGGAATGTCTTGCTCGCCCGTACCGCGTTCAAGGAAAGACGACCGGATCTCGAGCTCCCGAAGGGCGCTATGGCCGAGTCTGAAAACGCACTCACTCGATCAAAGCCACCACCAGTCCGCACCCTTGCCGGAGTCAATATGCTCAAATTCCTGCTCACAACGGTTGCCACTCCGGTGACGGACGGTGACTCCATAGGCACAAAGGGAGGCAGGGTAAAGCGACTTTGCGTTTTCACATTGTGCGGGGGGAATAGTGCGGGAAATGTCTGGAGCACGCAAGCAAAAGGTGACTTAGAAGTTCTCCTAAAGAACGGGCAATGTGACAAACGACTGGGCAAACCTACCTTCGAAGAGCTGCCAGGTGCCATATCCCACGATCAGCAAAATCAAAATGACTTGAATCCAAGCCGCCATCATCTTCATATACTGTCCTCATGAACCGTTTTGATAAGGCTGCGCTCTGCAAAATCCTCCTCAATCGGCGCGGTTCTTCTATGGATTTTCTGCACATCCCATAGTGCCAAGCCTGACGGGGTTGTCAGAATTGTGACCCAAATGCCGGTAGACGCCCACAGCGGCAATTGTCCTGGAAGGCAAGCCTAAAGGCGATGATCTCTATAAAGTTTTCATCAACAAGGACGGAGTCAAAATCAGTGCCGATAACAGCTTGAAGATGCTGCCGAACTACGATCTCATTGAAAAAATGAAAACGGAATACGGCGAGAAGATCGCCTGTATTTCGATCGGGACTGCCGGTGAGATGAAAATGTGCAGTTCAACGATTGCCTGCACTGACATGGAACTTCGGCCCACGCGCCATGCCGCCCGCGGTGGGGTCGGTGCGGTGATGGGGGCCAAGGGCGTCAAAGTGATCATTCTCGATGACACCGGGATGAAGATGCGCCCGCCCAAGGACCCGGACAAATTCAAAGAAGCCAATAAGAAGTGGGTGGACGGCTTGCGCAATCACCCGGTTACGGGTCAGGGCCTGCCCGCTTATGGCACGAACGTTTTGACCAACATCTTGAATGAAGCCGGTGGTTATCCTACGTATAATTTCAAAGAGGGGCGCTATGTGGACGCTCACAAGATCAGCGGCGAGACCCAGGCCGAAACCGAGAATGCTCGTGGTGGACCCGGTTCAGCGACCCATGGGTGTCACCGTGGGTGCGTGATCCGCTGTTCCGGGACTTTTCATGACAAGGATGGTCATTTCGTCAGCAAGCAGCCCGAGTACGAGACCGTTTGGGCCCATGGTGGGCAATGTGGCATTTGTGATCTGGATGCCATTGCGAAAATGGATTTCATGGATGACAATTACGGGCTGGATACCATCGAGATGGGAGTGACCATCGGGGTGGCGATGGAGGCCGGGTTGCTCAAGTTTGGCGATGCCGAAGGGGCGATCAAGCTCATTGATGAAGTGGGAAAGGGGACGCCCCTTGGCCGCATTCTGGGCAGTGGTGCAGGGACCACCGGAAAGGTCTTCGGGGTTGAGCGGGTTCCCGTGGTGAAGAACCAGGCTCTACCTGCCTATGACCCAAGGGCCGTGCAAGGGATTGGGGTAACCTACGCGACAACCCCCATGGGAGCAGATCATACCGCTGGATATGCCATCGCTACGAACATTCTCAAAGTTGGCGGCTATGTTGATCCTCTGAAGACGGAGGGCCAGATTGAGCTATCCCGGAATCTTCAGGTTGCAACCGCCGCTGTTGACGCGACTGGTATGTGTCTTTTCATCGCGTTTGCCGTGCTGGATCAACCCGAGACTTTTCAGGCTCTAATCGACATGCTCAACGCGTTCTATGGGCTGACTCTTACCGGCGACGACGTGGTCGCCCTGGGGAAGCAGATCCTCAAGACCGAGCGGGATTTTAATGCCCGCGCCGGTTTTACGGCTCAAGATGATCGACTGCCCTCGTTCTTCAAGTCAGAACCTGTGGGGCCTCACAATGTCACTTTCAATGTTACGGACGAAGAACTGGACCAAGTGTTCAACTGGTAGCCTTCCCCATTGGCTTCTCTCTCCTCGTGTGCTCTTTAACACGCCCATCGCAGGCGGGGGGCAAGGGGCTCTACTGTTCCCCCTTGGCTTCTCTCTCCTCGTGTGATCTTTAACCCCAGCGGGCTTCAAGAACAGCCCGCTGGGAACCCTCTCACAAAATTCTCAGCAAATCGGTGCGAAAATTGTAGCTTCTCAAAAACCGCAGGGTCACAACGAATCGTGAAAGCCCTCGGTCGTCATTCCCGCATGCTTCTAGCGGGAATCCAGAGTCATTCTGATCCCTGGACCCCCGCTAAAAACATGCGGGGGTGACAGATTGGCTCATACTTATTGAGAAGTTACCGAAAATTCATCCATCAGCCCGTTATGACAATGAATTGGGGGAATAGGGTTGTAGAAGGGGCTGGCCTATTGCCATCCTGGTCAACTTCTCTACGGCTCTTTACGCCAAACGCAATGTGATATATTGAGTATTCTTCGGGCGGTCGAGTCCATCCGATATCCGGCTCAGAACCTAATACTACAACGAGGTTTCTGCAGAGGGCCTGGAATTGTCCTTCATCGAAGTATCGTTGTAGTATTAGGCGACGTTAATGAGTAATGAGTCAAATGTCTTTCGGATTCGGGAGAAGTCACGCCGAAAGGCGAGACCTTTTGCAGTCCGCTCCATGAATTGGATCCGTGATGAATAAAGTCATGCTCCACGTCATTGAAACCAGAAATCTCAGAAAAGCATACGGTGATTTTGTGGCCGTCGATGACGTTTCTTTCCACCTGCTTCCCGGAGAATGCCTCGGATTGCTCGGACCCAACGGCGCGGGAAAGACCTCGACAGTACGCATGATCTATGGGTTTTCGCCAATGACCGACGGTGAGCTCCAGGTCTTCGGGCTGGATATCCGGACGGACTGGCGCGCCATCAAGGCTCGCATCGGCGTTTGTCAGCAGGAAAACAACCTCGATCCGGACCTGACGGTTATTCAAAATCTCCAGGTTTTTGCCCGCTACTTCGATATCCCGAAGGCCGCGGCCAAGGCCAAAGCCGGAGAGCTCCTGCACTTCATCGCACTCCAACAGCGTCAGAAGGACACCGTGACCAACCTCTCCGGGGGAATGATGCGGCGTCTGGTCCTGGCACGGGCACTAATCAACGATCCGGAACTGTTGATTCTTGACGAGCCCACCACCGGTTTGGATCCACAATCCCGTCACCAGGTCTGGGAACGTCTCGAGGAGTTGCGCGCCAACGGTCTCTCCATTTTACTCACCACTCATAACATGGACGAAGCTTCCCACCTCTGCGACCGGTTGATTATCATGGACCACGGAAAAATCCTGGTCCAGGGCAAGCCCTCGTGGCTCGTCCGCGAATACGCCGGCCGTGACGTCGTCGAGGTTGTCAATCCAAGTGACGAGCTGCGCAGCTTCGTTCGCACGCAACCGTTCATGCACGACGATCTTGGGCGCCGGATCATCATTTACGGTCAGGAAGGAGAAGAGTTGTTCGAACGGATTGGGAGGCATTTCTGTAAGGACGACTGCATCATGCGCATGGCAACGCTGGAAGATGTGTTCCTGCGCCTGACCGGTAGAGAGCTTCGGGAATGAGTAAGATGCCATCCTTCCAAATCTCCCGGCGGTTCCTTCGCGTCTGGCAGCGCAACTACGTCGTTTACCAGAAAACGTGGAAGATCAATTTCCTGACGCCACTCCTGGAACCGCTTTTCTATCTACTGGCCTTTGGCTACGGGATGAGTGCTCTGGTTGGCAAAGTACCCTTTGAGGGCGAGGAGCTCTCCTACGTCATCTTTATCACCCCTTCGCTTCTGGCCATCGCGATGATGTATAACGCCTTCTTCGAGAACACTTATGCTTCCTTCGTAAGGATGTATTACCAGAAGACCTTTGATGCGATGCTGGCTACCCCGCTCTCACTGCATGAGGTCATCACCGGAGAAATCATCTGGGGAGCAACGAAATCCCTTATTGCCACGGCGATCATGCTCGGCGTTGTCACCGCGTTCGGGCTGGTTCACTACCCACAGGCGTTGTTTGTCCTGCCGCTTTCCTTTTTGGCTGGGATCGCTTTTGGCTCCATCGGCATGTTCTTTACCGGCGTGACACCGAGCATAGAAGCCTTTAACTTACCGATATTTCTCTTTGTCACTCCCATGTTCCTCTTTAGCGGGACCTTTTTTCCGGTTGCCGGCCTTCCCGGATGGGCTCAAAAACTGGCCATGGTCTTTCCGCTTACCCATCTCGTCAATGCCACGCGGCACTTGTGCTTGGGGTCGATGAACGCGGATGTTTTCTGGGGAGTGCTCTATCTTGCGGTTTTTTCCGTGGTTTTCTTTCCGCTGGCGCTGGTGGTCATGCAGCGCAGGCTTATTCGTTGAGCCGGTTCAAAGCTTTATCCACGAAGGCACACGAAGAAATAACGAAGTCACACGAATGATGGGAAATGTCATCCTTCTGGGGATTTGTCCTCGCATAAGTAGCTGTCAATAGCTAACAGCTAATGGTTGAACGCCTACATGGAGCTCACCCGGGGCGACGGTCGAGGTTGAAGAGCGAAAAGCGTTTGTCAGCCCGGCATTCGCGACAGCCCTGAAGGAGGTGTTCGAGGGCCGGCAGTTGGCCCTGGGGTCCGTCGCTGAGATCCAGGAGAAAACACCGAAAGCCGTAGCCTCTCAGCACAGGGAGGTGATCCAGCCAGTTAGCGGGGCGGTCTGCATAAATGAACGCGGTTCCGCCTCGTTTTTCAAAGAAATAGGTCTCATCCCGCGGCGTTCGGAAGGGCTTGTTTTCATCCAGTTTGGGAATGAGGCGCGAGGTGAAAACCGGCGGCCAGGAGAAGAGGGTAATAATGGGTATCGTGGCCAATGGACTCGCACTCAAAAGTTGGAGCTCCTCCCGGGTAATTTCCAGCGAGAGGACACTCCAGCGACATCCGGCCTTCGCCAGTTCAGCCATGGCGGCGAGGTTCCTCACATTGAGTCGATATCCGGAAAAGAGATTGAGCCTTTGGCGGTTGTCGAACCAATCAAAATGACCCCAGTTATTGAGCTCCCACGCATGAAAGTCTCTTTCCACAAACCAGCGGACGGCTAACCGATAGTATTCATCATCCTTTTCGGCGATAAGCGGCGGCAGCGACCAGACGAAACGTCCTTTCTGCGCGACACTGAGCCGTTGCTTGGCAAACCGTTCCAGGTTGGGGCGCGAAGCGGTGAGCATCACCCAGCGGGCAGGCGATTCAAGGGTTTTCGTCAGATCGTCGGCACGAGCCACTTTGATGATCAGGCTTTCGCCTCCTCTGGGCTCCGTGGCTGTCAAACGCGGCAATCCCTTATAGGCGCCATCCGGGTGAGGGAATCTTCTTCCAAAAGACAAGCCTGTAGGAATTTCATTATGGATTCTCTGCCAGGCGCCCCCTGACGATTTGTCTCTGGCGCCCACTCGGATAAGGCGTTCGTCGCACCGCAACTCGACCTTCGAGGACAAGAACACCTTCTCTCCGGCCCGGCCGTGGGCCAAAGGTCTGCCTTCAGATGAAACGATTTCTGCGACCGTGAAGGCCTGTTTTTCCTTACCCTCCGAGGATTCCGGGCGGAGTCGATCTCCCGGCCGCAGTTCGTGGCGCAGCGCCACAAGGACGCGTTTGCCATCAACGCGTTTGACCGTGCCCACCCACTGGCCGCTCGATCCGGAACGGTGAGGGGAGAGAATTTCGGCATTGACATTATCCGCAAAGTAGCCCGCGGTGAGACGCCGTGAAGGTGACCGTGCGAGCAGCTCTCGGGCCTCCATGAGGACTTCTTGTTGTCTTGCCGGAGGGGCGTCGAGCACCAGACGATAGGCGCGGACGACGTGCGCGAGATAATCCGCAGACTTCATGCGCCCTTCGATCTTAAACGCAGCGATCCGCAGCTTTTTCAATTCGGGAATCAAAGGCAAGGCGCAAAGATCATTGCAGGAAAGAAAAAAGCCCTCGTCGCACCCCTGTTTAAACTGCAGGCGACACGGCTGCACACAGCGTCCCTGCAGTCCGCTGTGCCCCCCGCGAAAGCTGCTTGCCAGGCAGAGGCCGGAATAGGAATAGCAGAGCGCCCCGTGGACGAAGATTTCCAGTTCGACTTGGGTGCGGTCGGCGATGTCTCTGATTTCCTGCAAATTCAGTTCTCGGGCCAAAACTACCCGTTGGGCGCCCATTCGTTCGAGTTGGTTTACTCCGGCGTGGTTATGAATGGTCATAAGAGTGCTGGCATGGAGCCTCAACGAAGGGAAATACTCTCTGGCCAAAAAGAAAATCCCCGGGTCCTGCACAATCAGCGCATCGACCTTCAGATCGGAAAGGGATTGCAGCAGATCAAGGATTCGAGGAAAGTCGGACGCCGTGAGAAGACTGTTCAGAGCCACATAAATCGACACGTTACGCTTATGGGCAAAAGGCAGAAGCACGGCTAATTCATCCAGAGTGAAGTTGGTTGCGGAGGCTCGGGCGCTCAGTTGCTTCAGCCCGAGGTAAACGGCATCGGCGCCATTTTCGACCGCCGCCCAGAAGCTTTCCACCTGTCCTGCCGGGGCCAGCAACTCGGGTGCGACGCCAGCAGAGGGACTACTCTCATCTCCGTGCATCCCCTTCTTTCTAACGGGAGGCAAGGGAGCATTCTTACGGATCACGGCGCCATGCTTAATGGCTCACTCCTCTGCTTCAGTTTCCACTGGCTCCGGCCAGCTTTTCAGTTGTGGCGCCAATGCCACCAGGGCACTGATCGATTGTTCCAACATCGCCCTACCCTTTTCCGCACTTGCAGCCTGAGGATTCACGCAACCCACCAGGCCAGCAGGATCTTTTCAAAACTCTTCCGACAATCTCGCCTGATCGAAACACCCACATTCAATATCCGCTCCCCACATCCGACATCCGATATCCGACATCCCATCTATTCCGTCGCGAAGACCTTCTTGAAGATGGTGTCCACATGCTTGAGGTGATAGCCGATATCGAAGACGGCCTCAATTTCTTCTTGGGGGAGGTGTTTGGTTATCTCCGGGTCCCGTGTGAGACGTTCCTTGAGCTGCCCCCCTTCCTGCCACACCTCCATGGCATTTCGTTGAATCAGCCGGTAGGCATCCTCGCGCGTCAGCCCCTTTTTGGTCAGGGCCAGCATGGCCTGCTGGGAAAAGAGCAGCCCGCCGGTGAGTTCCAGGTTGCGTTGCATGTTATCGGGGTAAACCACCAACCGGTCGAGCACCCGGGTCAGGCGCACCAGCATGTAATCGAGGAGGATCGTGGAATCCGGGGCGATAATCCGCTCCACCGATGAATGGCTGATATCGCGCTCATGCCACAGCGGGACATTTTCCATGGCGGCAAGGGCATTTCCCCGCAGTACGCGGGCAAGGCCGGCGAGGTTTTCCGAGGCAATGGGGTTCCGTTTGTGCGGCATGGAAGAGGAGCCCTTTTGTCCCGCGGCAAAAAATTCTTCGGCTTCACGCACTTCAGTACGCTGCAGATGCCTGATTTCAAGTGCGATCTTTTCGATGGAACAGCCGATCAGCGCCAGGGTGGTAAAATATTCGGCGTGACGGTCGCGCTGGATAATCTGATTGCTGACAGGCGCCGGCGCCAGGCCGAGTATGGCGCAGACCTTCTCCTCAATAATCGGATCGATATTTGCGTAGGTCCCCACCGAACCGGAAATCATCCCCACCCGAACAGTTTCCCGTGCATGCTGGAGCCGGTCGAGGTGCCGTTGCATCTCCGTATACCACAGGGCAAATTTGAGACCGAGGGTAATCGGCTCGGCATGGATGCCATGAGACCGCCCGATCATCACCGTGTCCTTCCACCGGTATGCTGATTTCTTGAGCACCGCGATGAGCGCATTCAGATCCTCGACGAGCAAATCCGAGGCCTCGACCAGGAGCAAGGCCAGGGAGGTGTCGAGCACATCCGAGGAGGTCAGGCCCTCATGAATATGGCGGGAAGCGGGACCGACGTATTCGGCGACGTTTGTTAGAAACGCGATGACGTCGTGCTGAGTTTCCTTTTCGATCTCAGCGATCCGCGCCTCATTGAAATTGGCTTTTTCCTTTATTTCTTGAAGGTCCTGCGGTGGAATGTGTCCATCCTCCGAAAGCGCTTCGCACACCGCCAGTTCGACCTGAAGCCACTTGCGGTATTTGTTTTCCACGGTCCAGATCCGACCCATTTCGGGCCGGGTATAGCGTTCGATCATCAGTCTACCCCACGCATAAAAGTTGAGCCGGACTTCCAGGGACCAAGTCGTCCTCGGTAGGTTTGCCGCTTGCACACCTGCTTTGAGCAGCCATTCGATAGTGGCCATTTTGAACCAAGAAATCAAGGTTTGATTTGATGTTCGGGGTCTCAGGAGGGGATTGGTGTGGGTTCAGGGAGCAGGAATTGCTCCCTGAACGACGAAAACTTAAAAACCTATGCCGATATTCTCTTTCTTCTCATGCCTCGCAGGATAGTCGCATTATGACGCGAACGGAGACCCAGCCACCTGGATGAGTGCTCCGGTTGTCCTATTGAACGAGTAGACCGAAGTGGTCGATCCCTGATCCCCACCCACAAAGAGAAAGCTGCCATCCGGTGCGAAAGCTGAACTGTACGGCGGGCTGGGCGCGGCAAATGGAGACCCGGCCACGGCTGTGAGTCTACCGTCTGATTGAATCCGAAAGCGGAGAATTTTCAGTTTATGCTGAATTCACGCTTGCCCGATAATGACAACGGTCTTACTTCTGATACACAGCGTTCAAGTGGTCCCGGAATATAATAAGCTGCGGAGGCGACCGATGTCCTTGTTGGGCGCCCATATGTCGATAGCTGGTGGCTTGCACCTGGCTTTTGACCGGATCAGGGAAGTTGGCGGGGAGGCGCTGCAGATCTTCACCAAAAATCAGAGGCAATGGCATGTCCCACCGTTAGATGAAGACCTGGTGGCGGCGTTTCTGAAGTCCTGGGAAGAAAGCAGCGGCATTCCCCTAGCCGCGCACGACACCTATCTGATCAACCTGGCAACCAACGATGCCATTAAGCTCGAAAAATCGGTCAGTGCTTTTGCCGGTGAACTGCAGCGGACCGAGCGGCTGGAGATCGAATACCTGATCATGCATCCTGGTTCACACGTCGGTCAGGGCGTTGAGGCCGGCCTGGAACGTTTCGTCTCGAACCTGGACCGGGCGCTGGCCCTCTCCGGAACCTCCCGCGTGACCGTGCTGATCGAAACCACAGCCGGTCAGGGAAGCAGTCTCGGATCGACTTTCGAGGAGTTAGCAACCATCCTCTCCGCCTCACATTTTGGAGGACGCCTCGGGGTATGTTTTGACACCTGCCACGCCTTCGCTGCCGGCTATGACATCCGAACCGAAGCATCTTACCGCGAAACCTTCTCCCGCTTTGATGAAGTCATAGGTATGGACCGGCTGAAATTCTTTCACCTGAATGACAGCAAAAGAGGCCTGGGATCGCACGTGGACCGCCACGAGCACATCGGGAAAGGAGCGATCGGGTTGGCGGGCTTCCGCTTGCTTCTGAACGATACCCGCTTCCGTCGCCATCCCATGGTCCTTGAGACGCCCAAAGGGAAAGATCTGAAGGAAGACAAGGAAAACCTCAGAGTCCTTCGCTCTCTGTTGGAGGACTGAGGGCATATATCCAGACTTCTCCAATTTTCAATCAGTTCTACCCAAAGTTCCTTCCTGGTTAACTCTCGGACTCCTGCCACTTTCCAGAACACATTGACATCTTTAGTGAAAATCGAATATCAGCCGTCAAGCCACTCTATCTCAACGATGTGTTCAACTTTTTTGAATTCTGGATCACCGGTCATGATCACCGCACTCTGGGATCGTGCGGTAGCAACGGCAAAGCAGTCCGCAAACGCAATGGGATATTCTGCCTTGATACGGGCAGCAGCTATAACGTCAGAAAAAGCGTTGACAACTGTGGTGATGGGAAGTGCCGGCAGGGTGGCATCCAGGAAATAATCCGCTTTGTCACGGCCTCTTCGTCTATGAAGAATGTAATAAGCCTCTCCCACATTGATCTCGTTCATGAGAAGCAAATCGCCGACTGCCTGCGCCGAAGCCAGGGCCTCATGCACCATTCCAAAGCCACTGTCTTTGTTCAAGTAAGCCAGCAAAGCAAAACTATCCAGCAATCTTTTCCGCTTCACGATCCCGATCCTTTCCCCGTTCCTCGATCAACGCCTCCGTAAGCGACAAATCCCCAGCAAAAAAGCCGCAGTAGTAATCCACCGGGTTATCCGGGAGCAGCCTGAGAATCGCATGGTCTCCTTCAACCTTGATGAGAAGCTTTTTCCCTGGAAGAAGCTTTAATCGTTTCCTTACCTCCTTGGGGATAACAATTTGTCCTCGGTTTGAAGTGGTTACGATTGGCATACATATCCTCCATCACCATTTTGAGGCAGCAGACAAATGAGAAAATTCTTTTATTCATACGTTTTAAGATTTCTCATACGTTTTCAAATAAGTCAACTAACTTTCAGGCGGTGAGATCGCCACTCTCTACTGGCTCGCCATCCAGGCCGAAACGTCCCAGAACAGTTCTCTTGGCTGCGTAACCGCAACGCTATGGCAGCTCGTTGCGTAAAAAGGAAACCTTATGGTGCGGATTTTAAGATCAGGGATATCGGGAAACGCACCCGGCTTGTACTTGAGGACCATCCATCCGGGGCGGGCCACCCCACTGCGCAGCCCGGTCTGGTGCACCACGGCATCGAGGATATCGGTGTGCAGGGAAAGCGCCTTGGGGGTGGCCGCCGAATAGATGATCAGGTCGTAGGCGGCATCAGTGACAAAAGTCTTCACATGGGCCACGTTATTCAGAAACATCCTGCCGTAGCGCGGCTGATCAAAGCTGATATCATATCCCTCAGCGATGGCCTCATTGTCCCAGAAGGCATTATTAACGGGATTATTGCACACCAGACCATACCTGTCCCATTTTTTGAGCACTCCGAAGACCTCACTCAAGTCACCCGGGCCAAGCGCTTCTGTCTTTTCGAGCGCACGGGCCACGGATGCCTGGTGCAGTTGCGCAAATACCGGGAGCTTGCTGTTCAGTGATCTCCATGGCTTTCTTCGGGTTCTTTGTGTTTTCGTGTTCAATAAGTCGTATCGTTTTGGCTTCAGATCCTTTGTAGATCATGCTATTTAAGCACCGTATAGCTGGTGATGAGAGCGACTCTTTCGAGTGCGATGAAATCAGGAGTGCGAGCGAGAACGATGCTGTACGTTGTGTCGCAAATAGGCGCTGTAGGTGATGAGATACACACCGTCCATGGCGCAGACGCGGGGGTCCTCGACCCCATACTCCTCGTATTCTGCAAAAAGCCCCTCTTTAGCGGGAGTGATGAAGGGCTCGGGCGCAACCTGAAATCGGAAGCCTCTTCGCCTTGGGCCAGACCGATGAGATTCGCCAGTTCCTGGCTGCTCAGAGTATGCACTTGATCTCAAAGGCATCTATCCACCTGCCAGAACCTCCGGTCTGGTTGGCAAAACTGTTCGAGGTGCTCAAACCCAAGGACCATGCCGCTATGCCCATGATTGCCCGATCAAAGCTACTGTTTGGGAGTGGATGCCTATGGAGACTTTAAGCATTATTGGAATGATCTTAAGCTTGTCAGGAGTCGGTTTCATCGTGTTTTCGAAACGAAGAAAACTGATCGAAGGAGGAAGGAATTTAACCACAATCGAACACCCATGGATCTTTGCTGGTGGCATCCTGTTGACGATACTGGGAGTTCTGGCACAGGTAGTTGCTGCATATTTCTGATTTGGCCGGAAGCATTTACAGAGAGTCTCCTCTCCAAAAGCCTTTAATGAGAGAAATCGTCATGGCGGAAGGTTCAAATCAACCACGCCCGATCCCGATCCCGCTTCCATAACCGTTGCAGGACAACGTCCTCGTATGGGAGAGGGAGGCAGCAAGAGATCTGATTTTATCTATCAGAGGAACACGGTCATTTAGCGTGTTTCTCATGGCCGGTCGGAAGATAGTATGACCGGAGGCCACGATGGTATT
Organism: Syntrophobacteraceae bacterium; assembly: GCA_017881795.1. Lineage (GTDB taxonomy): Bacteria > Desulfobacterota > Syntrophobacteria > Syntrophobacterales > Syntrophobacteraceae > JADGQM01. The sequence goes on along the minus strand of JADGQM010000005.1, from coordinate 4,194 downwards.
CATCGGCGGGCAAGAAACCGAAACAACTCACACCCAGCAGGTGTCTTCCCTCTTTCGTATCCGGAGCCTGAGCAATGATTCTGATCGACGCAACTCCAACAGTTGACCTTGGGTGATAAGGCTGCAGAACAATCAGGAGTGATGAGGGTGTCACATTTGATTTGGACCTGTTGACCTTTTTCGGCGTTCAGATTTTCAAGGATCAGGAGAGGCCTTTTGAGTTTTGAGTTTGCATAAATGTGACCTCCTGGGTTATCGGAGAAAAGGTGCCTGATTGGATCGGGAATCCTTTTAAAATAGGTTGAGTGTAGTATGTGCCACTACTTTGTTTCACTCCAACCGACCATCCCCTGGAGGAAAACCTACCCCCTTACAGCGATCCGGCCGATCGTGCTGTAGCTGGTATCTTGAAGCAAGCCGCCGGAGTCTTGCTGCCCCAATACGTAACAGAGTGGCGCTACCGTGAGATCAGCCGGCATGCCCGATGCTGGTTCCCGCGCTTGAGCGCCCGTTTCGCCCATTACGGTAAGACCAGGCAGATCCTGCTGTTCCGTGAAATCGGGGTCAGACACCCGGAGAGCCGGGCGTATTCAAACCCGGCCCAACTCCATGAGGATTTTCTGGAAAACGGTTCCCCGTGGGGCTACCCATTAGTGCTGAAGGGGGATACAGGAGGGGGCGGTAGCCTTGTCTTCCCCATACGTCAGGCCGCTGACCTTCCCAGATACATCGACCGGCTGCCACCCGATCAGCCAGCACTGATCCAGCGCTGGGTGGAACATGGGGGGAAAGACTTGCGGGTCGTGGTCTACGGCAATCATACCGTCACCTACTTCCGCGTTGGCGGGGGTAAATTCTACAACAATGCATGTCGGGGAGGGCGGCTCGACCATGCCGGGTGGCCACAGTTGCGAGAAAAGGGATCGGCAGTGGTGCTCAGCTTCTGTGATCGGGCCGGCATAGATGTGGCCGGATTTGACCTCATGTTTCCCGATGACGGGGAACCAGTCTTCGTGGAGATCAACTACCACTTCGGAAGAAAGGGGCTGGGCGGAACCAACGGTCACAAGACTCATCTTTTGAGAGCGATTCAAGCATGGCGGCGACAGTGCCTGGAAACTGAAGGCATAAGCTCAGGTAGGCACATTTTTGGATTCTAAACCGATGGGAAAAGACTCAATCTGTAGAGTTCGAACGGAAAGTTTGCTCCATCCTTCACGCGATTTCCGGCCAAAGGGTTGCGGGCCGGTAAACCACTGGTGTCGGCTATCGAGAAGCTGTTCAACTGGTTCAGCGTCCATGCCGGAAACCGCATCGCCAGAGACTACCGAGAAGAAATGGGGAGCACTGGCTCATCTACAGTTATGAGAAGTGGCGACAGTTAATAATTATCAAAGGCTTACGTTCCAGGTTGTTGCTTGACGATATCCTCCTAAATATCTTACCATCAAACGACTTCCACTTCACCATGCGGGGCGACTCAGGTCCGGGAGAGTCATGACAGCTTGCCATAATGTCAAATTCAGATCAATCGAGGACGCATAACGCATTTCATCTCCGTATGTCGATTCTGCGGAAACCGATGTGTTCAGCTGCGCTCCAGGACATGCCCAACCAAGTTACTTTGTTTTTTTCCCATACATCATCTGCCAGGCCCACCGTTAAAGGAACTCCCCCTTTGTTTGCGGTCATAGCTAAGGGTAGAACATCCGCATTGCTGATGAAGTCTAGAGAAAGCAGGGCCATCTTTGCTCTTTTGAGAAAACTTCTGGCTGCTGCTCAAAAAGGATGCCTGTTAAGGATCAGGGTGATTAACTTGAATTTGAAATAGATTATTGCTTACCGGGCGTCGGTGCCGTGTGATGTATTTGCGGGGGGTTTGTTTAGCTGTCTCGACTTTGAAATGTTCTTCTAAAGAAGGAGGAAGCCATGAAGGTGAGAATCGACTATAGTCTGTGCATGGGTGACCAAAATTGCCATAAGGTATGCCCTGAAGTCTTTGATTTTGATGAGGACCAACTGCAATCGAGAGTTCGCGTTGATACCGTACCCGCCCACCTGGAGGATGAAGTTAGACAGGCAGCCAAGGACTGCGCACCGGGAGCCATCATCGTTGAAGCGTGATCTGTCCCGCCCTCGTGAAAGGATCGGATGATTTTCCAGCGAGTCTTTCGGACGATGGAAATCATGACTTAAGAGACTATGTTCCTTGCTGACAGTGAGTCTACGTAGAAATAGCAAGGCTACGAAAGCGGATCACAGCGCAAGAAGAGGAAGAGATGGGCGCAAAAACCCAGCAGAATGTGTTGCGGCTCTACTTAGAACACCAACGGAACGACAGCTGAGACGGAAACCCATATGAACCCCAAGGGTGTGCTGAGAGAAGAGCACGGTAGAATAATGAAGATGCTGGCGGTCCTCCAGAGATTTTTTGCGACACTTGCAGACTTAAAGGAGGTGGAGGCACAAGACCTCGGAGCACTCATGGAATTCTTTGAGATTTATGTGGACCGTTATCACCACGGAAAAGAAGAACAGCTAGTGTTCCCGGCACTGTCCCGCGCACAAACTACAAAAATAGATTCTCTCATCAGCTCGCTCATTGATGACCACCGTCAGGCCCGTATGGGAATGGAACTGTTGAAATTTAACGTTGTGACTCTTCCTTCATGCGGCGAGGCTGACCGCAGCGAATTCTGCGAAAGAGCGGAAAATTACGTGGATCTCTTGCGAAGGCACATCCGCAAAGAAAACTCAGAGTTGCTTCCGTTGATTGAAGAAAGGCTCTCTGAAACCGAAAGGCTGCAAATGGCCGGACAGTTTCATGACTTGGAGAAGGTTATTCTGGGTTCGGGCGGGCTCGAAACATTTCTGGCCAGCGTCCACAGACTTTCCCTGAAGTATTTCCCCAGTCGATATGACAGTATCCACTTCACATGAAACCCGGAAGGTTTGCTGGAAAGCAGAGTCAAATGGGGGGTCCGCTGCCCCAGGCTCCTGGTGGGTTGTGTCCCACACCTTTTTGGATGAGACCTTAGGTTGGGTAGCCATAATCCATTTCCGTTGGCGTTAATCATACAGGACGTGAGGAATGTCTTGCACTTTGCTTAACAGGGCTGGGGAGTAGCCCCTTTCTCGAACCCGTGAACATCATGTCTTGCCAAGACCTTAAACTCGCAGGAGCAACCGATTCTTTGAGGGTATGATCTGAACGTGGTGAATTTTCGGAACGTCCAGATTTCAAGGTCCAGGAGAGATGTTAGTGTTTTCTGAAACGCTGTCCGGCACCACCTAATGGACCACGTCAGTCACCTCAACATCCGAACTCCTGAAATCCCTTTTCATGCCCAGAGTGCCGGGTTGTCACTCTAGAACAGAATGGCAGGAAAAAAGTCCTCCTCGTTGCTCTTCCGACCATTATGCTTCTCCATATCACTCAGCTTCTGGGTTTCTGGGTTCTCAAGAGGCAGATTGTTGATCGCCATGAATGACAATATTAAATATCTGCAATGAGGACTTTTGCGATTGCGATCCAAGGTGATCGGGTGTATCGAATTTCGGATTAGCAAGTTGTCAAATGCCGAGTGTATTTGAAGAATGAGACACTTCGCTGAAAATCCTTCCGCGAGGGAATAATGGTAGAACTAGAGCAGAGCAGTTCGGTATGGAAGATCCGCCTCTTTCGATGGCTGGACTTATCAATCTTGTCTATCGTGGCCATTCTGGTCTGCCTGCTTTTTCATCCTCTTCTGGTTGAACTTGGAGTCGGGGTTGCCAGCTTCCTCAATGGCAGACCCTGGTTCCTAAGAGTATCGGCTGTTTCCCTTGTAGCAGGGGCATGTTGGTTTGTTCTGATCCGAATAGGCGGCTTCAGACTCAATGACCTGCGCCTTTCAAGGAGTTTCTGTTATCCTCCAGCATGGCTCTTTGGTGTCATTGCGGCTTTCATTTATCTTCCGCTGAGTGAGTCATTGTATCCTCGCCTAAGATCCGATGTTCTCGAAGTAGATTTTGGGCACCTCATAGCAGCAATATTAGTAGGCCCCACTTTGGCTGTTATTATCAACCTACTGTTCCAGAGAATAGAGGACACCTTTACACGTGCTGGAACAGCCCCGGTCACTTCCGATTCAACGAATATAGAGAGCCTCATTAATAAAAGTGAGGCCCTGCTTCAATGGCTGCATTTGGAAC
>JADGQM010000258.1 GCA_017881795.1 Syntrophobacteraceae bacterium | reverse complement strand
GAAACATATTCTAAAATTTCAGGCTTGTCAAGGGGGCTTTTTTTGTTTGCCAACCCCCAGGTGACAAGAGCGGCATTCTATCCATTTTCGATCCGCTGTCAACACCTAATTCAACTTTTTTTTGAGCGCACCTGTTTGGCATAGGCCGAAGCTTCCAAACCCGCGATGCAGCCCTCTCCTACGGCTTTGGCCATCTGCCAGGGCGGCCCGCAAATGTCTCCGGCCGCATAGACACCGGCAAGATTGGTCTCCTGTTTCTTGTTCGTCGCGATGTATTTCATGGAATCCGGATCGAGGGCAATGTTCAGCCTCCCGGCCAATTCCAGCGCCCCTTTGGCCCCAAGCTCGATGAACACCCCCGCTGCCCCGATCTTTTCGTCGTTATCCAAGACCACCGCTTCCACGCCAGTGCTCCCGAGGATCGTTTTAACCTTGCACCCCGCGTGTTCATGGATGTTACTCCGGTCAATCTGGTAGCGAAGATGTTCACTGACATCGAGATGGTCGTAGACGAGGTGCACCTCCCCAGCGATAAGCAGGAGGTGCAAAGCGCCCGAACAAGCCGCACTCTCATTGCCTACCACCACCACGACTTCATCACGAAAGAAGTTCCCATCGCATTCCACACAGTAGCTCACTCCTTTTCCCAGGAATTCCTTTTCCCCGGGCACATGGAGACGATTGCGGGAGATCCCCATCGCCAGGATCAACGACCAGGCAGCAAGCCTCTCGCCACTCTCCACCTCGATCGCGAATCGTCCACTTTCTTCACGGTCTATACCCAATACATCGTGCTCAAGGAACCGCGCCCCGAACCTCTCGGCCTGGTGCTTTCCCTGTTCCAGTATGTCCCCGCCTGAAAGCGTGGCATCCATGCAGCAGTAATTTTCCACATGAGCCTTGTACAGTGAACTCCTTTGGACCCGACCCAGGACCGCTACATTCGCTTTGGCCCGCGCAGCATGCATGGCGGCCTGGAGGCCCGCAGGTCCACTTCCCAAGATGATCACGTCAAACTCTGAAAGGCTGTCACTCATCGATACCCCCTCTAACCGGCTTTGAAGTTGCCGTTCCCTCGGTAGGATTACTTGCCGCAAAAGGCCCCTCCTCCCAAACTGCTAGGTCACAGACGCACCAAAACGAATTATTCTGGTGATTTGCTCATCGGATGGTGAGCCCCTTGCCGCAACTCTTCCTTGGGGTTAAATGATATGTCTCGTGAATTAATATAAGGCTACCCGAAAGGCAGAAAAAGAGATGCAGCAAAAAAAAGGCTTTCTGGACCTCCTCACCCAGAACCTCTCTTCAATGAGATTGACGGTTTTGCTCTTTTTGACGCTCGCGGTGTGCTCGATCATGGGCACCCTTCTGCCTCAGGGCACATCTCTGGAAGAATTACAAGGGCATTATGGCCCTTCCCTCTCCTGGTGGATCGATACTGTTGGTTTGAATGATCTTTACCGTACGGGTTGGTTTCGCACGCTCCTGCTGCTCCTTTGCTTGAACCTGATCATCTGCACCACCCAACGGCTCCCCAAAACTTTGAAACTTCTGCAGCACCGCGATGAGCAGATCAGCCCCGAAAAACTTGAAAAATTCAATTGCCACACCGAAATCACCACACCCCGACCGCTGGATGCAGCCCGAACGCAGCTCACCGAGGTAATCTCCGAGGCATTCGCCCCCCTGCAACCGCTCCAAGGCTCCGATGCTTTTTGTGCCGTTGCTGAAAGAGGCCGATGGAGCCGCCTGATGGTCTATATCATTCACTTCAGCGTGCTGGTGATTCTCCTCGGAGCACTCCTTGGATCACTCTTTGGATTCAAGGGATTCATGAATCTGTCCGAGGGCGAGGCTTCCGATGAAGTCCTGCTTACCATGGGGAAAGATCCCGTCATGCTGCCCTTTCAAGTCCGCTGCGACGATTTCAACGTTTCCTTTTACGATAATGGAGCACCGAAAGAGTACCGATCTGATTTGACCATCCTTGACAAGGGCCAGGAGGTCCTCAAGCAATCTATCCGTGTCAATGATCCTTTGAGCTACCAGGGAGTGACCTTTTACCAGGCATCGTATGGTTCCATGCTGAAGCAAGTCGAAATCGAAATCCAGGACCGTGACGCGGGGACTGCGTACAAGCTCACCCTGCCTTACCGGGAAGTTGTCTCCATTCCCGGCACCCACGATGAAATCGAGGTCATGCAGTACCAGGAGAATTTCAGCAACTTCGGGCAGGCTGCCGCCATCGTACTCCTAAGAGAAGGCGAGCAACCCTCAGGCTCGTGGATCCTGGTCGACATGCCCGAATTCCATGGCAACCGGATCCAGAATTATCGGATCAAGGTTCTGAATATTGAGAAAGGTCATTATACCGGTCTTCAAGTGAAACGGGATCCCGGCGTCTGGTTTGTCTACATTGGCTTCATTGTCATGCTGATGGGAATTGGCATGACGTTTTACACAAGCCACCGCAAACTCTGGGTTTGGGCTTCCCCCAGCAAGAGCGGAAAGAACACGACAACCGTTCTCATCGCCGGAAAAACCAACAAGAATTCACTTGCCTTTGAACAGGAATTCAACCATTTATGTGCACGTCTTCAGAGTGACCTGAATCCGAAGTGACAATAGGGAAATAGGCGTATCATGGACAGTTCGTTTCTTTTGAGCATTACCACTTTTGCTTATTTGCTTTGCACTCTGCTCTATCTTTCGGGAGTGGTGTTCCTCTACCAGCCCCTGCTGATTTCCGGGAGCGTCGTTGGCGCTCTTACTCTCGTTGTGCAAACCGCCGGCCTTCTGCTTCGCTGGCGAGAATCGTATCAGTTGGGATACGGCCATGCGCCCCTTTCGAACCTTTATGAATCCCTGGTTTTTGCGGCCTGGGCCATCATCCTGATCTACCTCATTCTTGAATTACGCACTCGGCAGCGCGTTCTTGGCGTTTTCCCGGCATTGTTTGCGTTTCTTGCCATGGCCTACGCATCGTTTTCAACCCAGGTGGATTCCAAGATCCAACCTCTTGTTCCTGCGCTCAAGAGCAACTGGCTGATTGCCCATGTGGTAACCTGTTTCCTGGGCTATGCGGCCTTTGCGATCTCCTGTGGCATCAGCATCCTTTATCTGTTAAGAAAAGCCCAAGGCGGCAATCCCCATCCCAGAGGAATTCTCGGGCTTCTGCCGGAGGCAAGACAGCTTGATCAATTCAACTACCAGATGATTGTGTTTGGTTTCCTGTGGCTTTCCCTGGGGATAATCACCGGCTCCATCTGGGCGAACTCGGCTTGGGGGACATATTGGAGCTGGGATCCTAAAGAGACCTGGTCGCTCATCACCTGGCTGGTCTATGCCGCTTTGCTGCATTCACGAACGATGCAGGGCTGGCGCGGAAGCCGGGTGGCATGGCTTTCGGTTATCGGTTTTAGCTGCGTACTTTTCACCTATTTCGGCGTGAATTTCCTGCTGAGTGGCCTGCACAGTTACGCCACAAAGTAGAGGAACAAGAGACTCGGGAGTACCGGACATGTTTGATATAGGTATGGATGAATTGCTTCTGATTTTCGTTGTGGCCCTTTTCGTCTATGGACCGAGCAAGCTTCCCGACTTAGCCAGGGCGCTGGGACGAGGTTATGCTGAATTTCGAAGAGCGACCAATGAGCTCAAGGAAACCTTCGAGCAGGACGACACCGTGCGTGAAATCAAACAAGAATTCCAGAAGGCTCAAAACGAAGTTCTCTTTGGCAAACGCTTGCTGGACCCAGCAACAGCCAAGTCTTCACTAGCCACAATGATCAATGGGGTTGTCGAGTCACCTGAGGCCGCCTCTGACAAGGGCGGCGCCGAGAACAAAGAAGAGAAACCCGTCGCAGAGCCTACGGGAACCACCGACGATGCGAAGCTGTACTGATTTTCCCTGCACCCTTCAAATCCTTGAAGAGACCGAATAATGTCTGAAGAGAAAATGCCTTTCACCAAGCACCTTGAAGAACTCCGCAAAAGATTGATCATTATTGCCTGCTCGATTGGGGGTGGCTTTTTGATATGCTACGCCTTTGCCGACAAGATCTTTCAGATCCTTTGCAAGCCCTGGATCGAGGCCTTGCCTAAAGAGCAAACGGTAAAGCTCATCGCCACCGCTCCCCATGAGGCTTTCTTCACTTACATGAAGGTTGCCTTCATCGCCGGGACCCTGTTGGCGGTGCCGGTGATCCTTTACCAGCTCTGGCTGTTTATCGCCCCCGGGTTATATGAAAAGGAAAAGCATGCGATTTTTCCGGTAGTGATTTTTTCGAGTTTATTCTTTCTCGGGGGTGCGGCGTTCGGCTATTTCTGCGTGTTTCCCTACGGCTTTGCGTTCTTTGCATCGTTTGCCACTGACTACATCACCCCCATGATCACCACCCGCGAGTTCCTGACCTTCACCACACGGATGCTGTTTGGCTTTGGAATGGTTTTCGAGCTGCCCATCTTTGCCTTCTTTCTGGCCAAGCTCGGCTTGATTACGGCGCCGCTCATGAGACGCTTCCGCAAGATCGCCATCGTCGTTATCTTCATTGTAGCCGCCGCGATTACTCCTGGTCCCGATGTCTTTTCGCAGTTGATGATGGCGGGACCCTTGCTGATCCTCTACGAAGCCAGTGTGTGGGTCGTTCACATTTTCGGTAAGAAAGAAAAGGTCGAAGAAGCAGCAGAGGAAGAAGAACAACCCACCTCCACCACGTGAGACGAGAGGGACAAAAGATCTGCATGGCGAAATTGCTGCTGGTAGTAGCCACCAGAAATGGCGGAAAATCCAGAGAAATCCGTGAGTTCCTCCGCGACTTTCCGGCAGAGATAAAGGATCTGAACGACTTTGGACCGATCCCGGAAGCTGCAGAGGACGGCGAGACTTTTGAGGAGAATGCCCACAAGAAGGCAAGCTTCACCGCTAAAGTGCTCGGCTTTCCCGCCCTGGCCGATGACTCGGGCCTCGAAGTTGAAGCGCTGGGAGGTCAGCCGGGGGTCCGCTCGGCCCGCTATGCAAGCCCAAAGGCAAGCGATGACGAGAACAACAGCAAGCTGCTGGAGGCGCTCACGGGAATCACCCATCGCGAGGCACGTTTTAGCTGCGTGCTGTCTCTGGCAGTTCCTTCCGGGCAGGCTCTCACCTATGAGGCCACGTGTGATGGAGTGATTGTGGAAGCGCCTCGCGGCCACAACGGTTTCGGCTATGATCCACTTTTCTATCACCCTCCAATGGGTAAGACCTTTGGTGAGATGGATCTGGAGGAAAAGTCGCAGGTAAGCCACCGGGGCAAGGCCCTAAGGCAATTGAAGAACGAGTTCGAGAAGGTCCTTCAATGGTTAAATCGAAGGCTTGAAGAAGAGAAAATCCTGCGCGGCGCCCACGACATCTGCCACCGATGAAGCGGATCGGTTGATGCCACTTAAGAAGCGTCATCTGCGCGTATAAAACCGGAGGGCGGGTTTTCCAACCCGCCATTGAAACGAGCTGCCACCTAGAAAGCGTCACCTCCGCGCATAGAACTTCTTCCACGGCTGTCGTTCATTTTCTCTGGCATCTGCAATGGCCAGACGCAAAACCTGAATTGCCTGCTCGGCACAATGATATTCTTCGGGAGGCAGAGTTTCGAGATAGTCGACGATATCCTCCGGAGAGAGCGCCAGCCCTTCCTGCAGCGTTCTTCCCTGGACGAGATGAACTGCAGCATTGGCACAGACCACAGCAAAAAGACATCCATCGGTCTCAAAGGATGCTGAGTGAATCCGTCCATTTCGGACTACCAGGAAAATCTCCACCGTGTCCCCGCACTCTCGGGCCGTCTTTGCGTAGCCATCGGCATTTCTCAAGATTTCTCGCTTATCGGTCCGCAATGCCATTTCAAGAAAGGGTAACGACTGATTTTGCCAAAAATCGATAGTAGCTTGGTCCATTCCATTCGCCTCGCCGAAGCTTGGAAAATTATTGAGAATCCTCAGGCCTGTCTGTTACCGGTCTACGGTAAGCGCCCGTCCGAAAACTATTTGCTCTCAATTCCACCTTTTCTCAACCACGAAGGAC
>JADGQM010000057.1 GCA_017881795.1 Syntrophobacteraceae bacterium | reverse complement strand
AATGAAGTTAACAATGTGGTCCTTCCCAGCGCGAACCAGACGGTGACACAGAAAGGAAGCCTTACCCTGAATGCAACCGGTGTGTCCATCTTGCCCCTGATCAACGGCAACTTCATGCTGGACCCTGCGCCGTCGGGCACCTCTAGCAATACCATTTACACCTATGAGAAGCGCAGCGGGACTACCTTGTCGGGTGTTGACCTCGCCGACACCTCGAAACCCTGGACCAATCTTTCTTTGACCTCCGGCCTCATCACCAATGCCGGCACGACGAAGATTGTCCTGTCAAAGTATCTGCGCCTATCCTCCATGGGGAATTACGGTGGAAACAGCAGAGAGATCATTTATAACGTTCCCATTGGCTGGGCGAAAGGTACTGAGTTTAAGAAAATAAACCCTGGCCCCAATACCTTTACCAAGGCCGATAACGCCGACCCTGACAATTTTTTTACGACGGGAACGCTTGGAAGTCTTACGATTAAAAGCAATGCTTTAGATATAGTCTCCACGTCCTCGCCAGCCTGGTATTCAGGAATCAGTGCCGCGCTGATCAATTTCAATTGGGGAACCACGGCGACCAACCTTGGCCAGGCATGGCTGGATACTCAGGGCTTACTGACCTACGATATCCAGGTGAAGGTTCAGGATTCTCCGAAAGTGGACGGCAAATATGCAATAGGAATTCTCACCAAGTCAAATGGCGTTGTCGTTAACGGCAGTAACGACCTGAATTGCTACGGCATCTCTTTCATGAGGGCTCAAAGGCAAGGATTTATTATTGTGTGGTCACAGGCGCTTGACAAGATTCCTGACGACATCAAGCCCGATGGGTGCTGCGGCAGCGGTGGGATATGGCAACAATCAGCACCAAGTTTTGGCACTCAGTACTCTCAGCCTGCCATTGTCCTGTGGCAGCGAGTAAACGGTACGTTCGACTGGATCGCTTACAAACTGATTACCTACGCCTCCGGCAACCAGAATTACATCATCAACAGCAGCAATCAACTGTCGGTGAATTGGCCGACGCTCATGATTCGCATGGTGGAGGGGTACCCATTAACTTTCTCCAATGGGAACAACGACGGCACTGGCCGCCATATCAAAGAAGGCGATACCATTACGGGAGCAACCAGCGGCGCCAAGGGCCGTGTCAATGGGACGCCCATAGTGTCATCCGGCGGTTGGACCAGCGCCAACGCCACCGGTACATTCTCTCTGGCCAATGTAAGCGGAGCTTTTCAAAGCAATGAAAATCTCAAGATCGACGGCCAGGGAGCAACCGTGTACGCTCGGACTTCCGGTACCCTGGGGACGGGCAAATACAACTACATGCGCGTTTATTATGCTGATACCACGTCACACGGCACAGCTAATGCCATTCAAACGGACAATATCAGATTGGCAAATCCGTTAGGCTCGGCAAACTGGCCTCCCGACGATGCCACAGACGCCAGTTCCGCCAATGACTTCTTCACTCTGGCGCAGTGGACGGAGGTGAATACCGGTTTAGCGTCCGCATCCTTAATGACTTCGACGATAGAGCCAAGCGCGATTATTAGATCTAATGCTTTGACTTCCCCTTCCTGGACATCGACCAGCACGGGGTTCGAGGTGACAGAAACGGTCTCACTCAACGCCTTTGGGGCTAATATTGCAAATTTCTCTTTCGACGATTTTGCCGTCCAATTGGATCTAAAGTCAGGTTCAGGCTTCCTGCCGCCAATTCAGCAATAAGGTCTCCAAAGGTTTTCGTGGCAGAGTCAGGCACAGGCAAAGGATGCGTTCATTTCATTCTGAAATCATTCCAGACCTTTCACGAACAGAAACGGTATTTTGCCGACATAGAAGGAGTGGAATATGGAACGATTCACGAAGTTGCTCGGAGCAAGTGTCCGGGAGGGTTTTTCCGATGTGCATTTAACCGGCGGACATCCCACGGTTTTCCGCAAGAACGGGATGATCAACTTTGACAAGTCCGAGAGATGGAGTCATCAAGAGATCGACGACCTGGTGACCGAGCTCCTCAGCGTCGGGCAGTTGCAGATGCTCAAGCGGCGATCTTCGGTGGATCTCGCTATGTCCATGGAACACGTCCGCATTCGGATGAACGTGTTCAACACCACGCGGGGATTGAGCCTTGCCATCCGTCTACTCCCCGGAATCGTGCCCAGCATCAATAGCCTGAATCTCCATCCCTCTTTACATGATGTTTGCCGGCAGAAATCGGGATTAGTATTGATTTGTGGCTCCACGGGCTGCGGCAAATCCACCACCATTGCGGCGATGGTCAATGAAATCAATCGCACGAGGTCCGGCCACATCGTCACCCTGGAAGACCCCATCGAGTTTCGCTTTCTTTCGAATAAATGCTTTATTGAACAACGTGAGCTCGGCACGCATATGCCGTCATTTGAACAGGGACTCTTGGATGTCTTGAGAGAAGACCCGGATGTGATCATCGTCGGCGAGCTGCGCGAGGCGGAAACCGTGCGCCTCACGCTGAATGCCGCGGAATCGGGGCATCTGGTGATTGCTTCACTCCACGCCTCCAATTCCGAGGATGGCCTATACCGGATCTGTAATTCTTTTCCGCCGGAAGCTCAAGAGGCGGTGCACACGCAACTGGCTTCGACTCTCGGTTGGCTCATTGTTCAGCAGTTGCTGAACGTGGAACGACTCGGTTACCGGGTCCCGCTCCTTTCGATGCTGCGCGGGACTGCGGGAGTGAAGGGGATTATCAGAGACAAAAGGCTGTCCCAGATCGAGAGTGCGATCCAGACCGGCAGAGGCGAAGGGATGTTTACCATCGAAGCCTACTGGAAAGAATACCTCAGCAAACGGGACCATTTTACCCCGCCTTCGGAAAACTTCAAACCGTCGCCGGAGGCAACGCCGGAAATCCTCTATCGCACGCCCCTGCTCGATGCTCAAGGCCAGCCTTCAAAACCCCCGAAGCAGACAAGCCAGACCGATGCCGCCGTTGAGCTGATGCCAACTCCGCAGTCTGACGAGGACTCGAGGTACTATGTCATCGATGAGGAGGCTGATGTGGACGAAGTGATCAGCCAGGTGAAGAAATCAGGAAAGTTTAAAGAGGAGTAGTCAAGATCGTCAGGGATTGAGCGCGGCAACGGCGTCATCCCGATTGGCAAAAATTCGAAAAACCTGATCCATTTTTGTGATTTTGAAAAGGCTCGTAACCTTCCCGGAAGCGCCCGAGATCACCAGCTCCCCTTTTCCTCGAAGCATCTTCAGACTGGCGACGAGTGCCCCCAAGCCCGTACTGTCCATTAAATCGACTGCGCTCAAATCCAAAACCAACGCCTCCGCCCCTTCTTCGATGAACGCTACCATCTCGTTTCTGAACTCTGCTGCGACCGTTCCATCGATTCGGGTTTCAAGAGGTTTCACCACCACCACCTTACCGATCTTCTCATGCACCAGTTGCATCTTTATCCCTCATTTTCAACGCCGCGAGGCGAGGAGCGCCGCGACGGCATCGTCCCGATTGGCAAAAATTCGAAAAATCTGATCCATCTCAGTGATTTTGAAAAGACTCATGACCTTCCCGGAGACGCCGGAAAGTACCAGATCCCCTTTTCCCCTGAGCATCTTGAGGCTGGCAAAGAGCGTCCCGAGTCCCGTACTGTCCATTAAGTCGACTTCGCTCAGGTCCAAAACGATTGCCTCCTGGCCTTCATCAATTAAGGTTGCCATGGCTTGCTTGAATTCTGTCGCGACGACTCCCACGATGCGAGCTTCCAGTGGCTTCACCACCAGCACCTGGGCAATCTTTTCCTGTGCCAGCTGCATCTTCATCCCTCATTCTCAACCGGTGAACGCGAGCTAAAAAACCACCCTATCCTTGCCATTCCGTGAAGCTGATGCCAAGCAGACTGATGTCATCCCGGGGTTTTCTCCCTTGGGTGAAGGTGTTCAGCGTGTCGCTGATGCCATCAAGAAGGGACTGAATGGGCTCATGCCTCAGTTCCTGCAAGAGTGAATGGAGGCGATCCTCGCCGTAAAATTCATCACGGTCATTTTCGGCTTCGATCAGTCCATCAGTAAAAAGAATTAGCTTATCGCCGGAATAGAGCTGCTTTTCCTCTTCTTCAAAGGCATGGAAAGTGTCCACACCAATGATGCCGCCACCTTTATCGAGGATTTCCAGTGACCCGTCAGCACGAATCAGAATCGGATAGGGATGAGCTGCGTTGCTGTATTGCAGCCCTCCGGTCCGAAAGTTCAGGACCACGTATGCAATGGTAAAGAACTTATCGAAGCGTTCGAAGGGATATTCCTTATCCAAATGGCGCAACACTTCTCCAGGAGGCACAATTTCATAATAGGGAGGGACGGTCAAGCGCCTCTTGGTAACGAATCCCGTCTGCGGCCCGAGAGTCTGGTGCACCGAGACCGTGACCAGGGCTGCCGGCACCCCATGGCCGCTCACGTCAAGCATGTAGAAGGCCAGGTAGTGTTCATCCAAGCGCATCACGTTGAAAATGTCTCCGCCGATCTGATCACAGGCTTTGTAGCTCCAGGCAATTTCGACATTCTTGATCCCCGGCGCTTGCTTCGGTAGGAGGCTCTCCTGGATGCCGGCCGCAGCCCTGAGGTCCAGGTCGAGATACCTTTGTTTTTGAAGCAGCTCCTCATTAGCCCGCATTATCTGGTTTGTAAGATTCCGGATCTTCAGTTGATTTCTGACACGGGCGAGGACTTCTTGTTGATGGAAAGGTTTGGTGATGTAATCCACCCCGCCGACGTCCAGGCCGCGAACTTTGTCTTCGGTGTCAGACCTGGCTGAGAGGAAGATGATCGGAACATCCCTGGTGCGACTATCTCGCGTGAGCACGGTGCAGACTTCATAACCATCCATTTTGGGCATCATCACATCAAGGAGAATCAAATCGGGCATGAACGCAAAGGCCTGCTCCAGGGCATCCTCGCCATCAACCGCTTCAGCAACGTCGTAGCCCGCTTTCACGAGAATCACGTTAAGCAGCTTCCGGTTGACAGCATTATCGTCAACGACCAGGACTTTTTCGCTCATAACTCTCTTCCTGGGAGGCGCAGTCTCGCATCGCAAGCACCTCGCTGAGAGGGTGTCTGAAAATCCCCCTAAATCCCCCTTTATGAAAGGGGGACTTTTGACTCCCCCCTCTTGTAAAGGGGGGGGCGGGGGGGATTTTTAAACCGACGGCTGCACGAAAATTGAATTTTCAGACACGCTCTAAGAGTTAACAGTTAATGGCAAAGGTCAGAGCGTGGTGGGTGAAACAGCCGGCGCCGGCCGGACTTCACGTCGGTTGCGTGAGGTTCATGGCCATGAGTTTTTTGCTGTTCTCAAAAATAACTTCCATCTTCCGGGTGGAAATGACCTTACTCACCACGCCCAGACCAAAAAGAGGATGGCGGATCAAACTGCCGTCTCGATAGGCGTCAGACAACTGGTAGGTGGGGACGCCCTCGCGGCTGGCTTCCATGAGTAACAGGCGCCAGTCATCGTCGGTTTTAGGCCGTGATACACCCTTATAAAGGACGGATGGGACAAGGTCTTCCTCCTCGTCTCCCTCGTCAATCACGAGCTCTTCGTCGGTGGCAAAATCGAGCTCATCCTGCTGATCGAACTCCAAACCCCCATCATCATCAAATTCTTCGATGATAGGGTCATCTTCGATGTTTTTCTTCACCATAATTCATCTCCAGGGTCGTTTCTTCTTTTTGACAAGGGTTTCGTGTATTAAAACTCGGCGCGAAGGTCAAGCCTTTTCATGCGTACAGGTTTTCGAACCTTCGCCCCATCGTTCGTTGTGGCCCATCATGTCATGGAGGCTCGTGGGATAGGGATGGCCGCCATCAAGCGTCATCTTCCGATGCCAGCTCGTACTTGATCAGACGGTAGCGGAACGAGCGGAAACTGATACCTAAGAGTTCGGCAGCCTTGAGCTTTACTCCCTGAGCCTGCTGTAAAGCTTGCTGAAGCAGCTTTTTCTCGGCATCGCCCAGGTATTGGTCCAGATCAAAACCTCGGAGGGGAAGAGTCATTGGGGCACTGCCCGGAGCCTGAGTCTGAGCTCTTCTGTATGTCGAAAGGGTGAGGCTGTCCGGCAGAATGATGCTCGATGATTCCATGGCTACGCCTCGTTCGATGATATGCTCCAGCTCTCTCACGTTTCCAGGAAAGTCATAATCGTTTAGTATATCCATAGCATAGGAGGAGATCTTGCGAATGTCTTTGTTGAAATTTTTGCGAAACTTGGACATGTAGTACTGCGCGAGAAGCGGGATGTCTTCGCGCCGCTCTCTCAGCGGGGGTATCCGAATGGGGAGCACATTCAAACGATAGTAGAGATCTTCCCGAAAATTTTTGTCAATGACCATCTGTTCCAGATTCTGGTTGGTGGCCGAGACAATCCTCACATCCACGGCAATATCTTCGGTGTCACCGATCTGCCTGATGGTCTTTTCCTGTACCAGGCGCAGCAGCTTTACCTGCAATGCCGGAGAAAGCTCGCCAATCTCGTCAAGAAAAAGGGTTCCACCCTGAGCCGCTTCCACCAGCCCTTTGCGATTTGCGGTGGCGCCGGTGAAGGACCCTTTCTTATAACCGAAAAGCTCGCTCTCGATGAGGGACTCGGGAACGCCGCCGCAGTTCACGACCACAAAAGGGAGCTCGTGGCGCGGACTTTCACGATGGATGGCCTTTGCTACCAGTTCTTTCCCCGTGCCGCTCTCGCCGGTGATGAGAACATTGCTGCGGGTGACCGCAACCCGCTTGATGAGTTCGTAGATCTTGCGCATGGCGTTACTGTCGCCGATGAGACAGCCAAAGTGGAGCGGTCCTTCGCGGACATCATCAGAGCCATCCTCCTCTCTCCTGCTGAGCAGCGCATTGGTGATTGCCGTCCGCATTTCATCAATCTTAAAGGGTTTGGGAAGGTAGTCGTAAGCTCCCTCTTTCATGGCCACCACAGCCGTTTCTGCGCTCGCATAGGCAGAGATAATGATCACCGCGGTGCTGGGTGAGATGGCTTTGCACTGTCTCAAGACCTCAAGGCCATCAATGGGTTTCATCCGGATGTCAGTAATCAGGAGCTCGAATTTTTCCCGCCGAATAGCTGCCAGGGCTTCCTCTCCGCCTTCCGCGCAGATTACCTGGTAGCCGTCCTTCTGGAGCATGATTTCGAGAAACTCCCGCATGCTCTTTTCGTCATCGACCACCAAAATTTTTTCTGTTTCCGCTTGCTGTGACTTCATCATGGCTTACGTGAAGTGTGAGTGTTTGTCTGGGTTAAACCTTTATCCGTCATTCGCGTGAACGCGACCCGGCCTTCTGCGAGCGTCATGAGGACACGTCCTTGCATATTCTTGCCATGAAAGGGACAGTTCCGACTCTTGGAGCGAAACGTGCTGCAATCCAGGACATAGGTTTCTTCTGGATCGAGGATGGTCAGATCGGCCGGCATACGGGGCAGCATGGCGCCAAGAGGCAGACCAAGGATGGTGGCTGGATTACAGGTCAACTTGGCGATCGCTTCCAGAGGGCTCAGAACGCCTTCCCGAATCAGGCTCAGAATGAGCGGGACCGCAGATTCCAGGCCAATCATCCCATTGGCTGCAAATTCGAACTCCGTATCCTTTTCCAGAGTACTGTGAGGGGCATGATCGGTGGCGATGGCATCGATCGTTCCATCCGCCAATCCCAGTTTGATGGCCTCAACATCGCCGGAACTGCGAAGCGGTGGGTTAACCTTGTAAACCGTATCGAAGGTCGCCAGATCATCTTCAGTGAGAGTGAAATACTGCGGAGCTGTTTCAGCGGTGACGGCAATGCCCCGTTGCTTGGCCTGGCGAATCAGTTGCACCGATCCTGCCGTGCTGACATGAGCAATGTGGAGGCGACTGTGGGTCAATTCTGCGAGCAGCAGATCACGTGCGACCATGACCTCTTCGGCCGCGTTGGGAATGCCGCGAAGCCCGAGCATTGTGGATACCGAGCCTTCATTCATGAGGCCGCCCCGGGAGAGGTTGAGGTCCTCGGCGTGGCTGATCACCGGCAGGTCGAAAGCCCGAGCGTACTCCAGCGCCCGGCGCATCAGCAGGCTGTTCAATACCGCTCGGCCATCGTCGGAAACGGCGACCGCTCCCGCCTCTCGCAGCTCTCCGAATTCGGCTAAACTTTCCCCCGCAAGTCCCCGGCTGATTGCCCCCACGGGGAAGACCCGGCAGGAACCCTGCGCCCGGGCCCGTTCAATGATAAATTCCGTGACTGCTGCGCAGTCGTTTACCGGGTGCGTGTTGGGCATGCAGGCAACGGCGACAAAACCGCCACCAGTCGCCGAAGCGGTGCCGGTAGCGATGGTTTCTTTGTATTCCTCGCCGGGTTCGCGCAGGTGAACGTGCATATCCAGCAAGCCAGGAACAATCCATTTGCCGCCGAGATCGATTTCCGGCACCTCTGCCTGCCAATCCGCGGATATTTGGAGGTGCGCACCGATCTCGGTCAACCGGCCATCAAGGACAAGGACGTCAGCCCTGCCATCCAGCCCCTGGGCCGGATCGATGATGCGGGCATTACGAAAAAGTAAATTCGCGGCCGTTTCCCTTTCCATCAATGATGCTCCCTGGGTTCTGATTCACCTGTGGCAGGTCGGCTGGAATATCGAATCATCATCTATTGCCTCTGAGCCAAAAGGTAGAGAAGCGCCATACGTACGGCGACGCCATTGGTAACCTGATCCAGAATAACCGAATGCGGCCCATCAGCTACCTCTGGGCTGATTTCGACCCCCCGGTTGATCGGTCCAGGATGCATGATCAGCACATCGTTCTTGGCCTTTTTAAGCTTCTCCGCGTCCAATCCATAATAAATCGCGTATTCGCGCAGAGAGGGGAGGAGCATCTGCTGTTGGCGTTCTGTCTGCAAGCGTAGCATCATGATAACATCGGCTTCCGGGATAACCTCTCGGAGATGCAACGAAACCGAGGCTCCCATCGCTTCCAGCCTGGGCGGGATCAGGGTGGCCGGTCCGCAGACGACAACGCGGGCCCCCATTTTGGTCAGGCCCCAAATATTTGAGCGCGCCACACGGCTGTGGGTAATGTCGCCCACGATGAGCACCGTCAACCCATCCAACCGGTTCTTGTGCTCCTTGATGGTCATCATGTCCAGGAGCGCCTGGCTGGGATGTTCATGCATTCCATCGCCGGCATTTACGACGGACGCGGTGGTGTGTTGTGCAAGACGCTGAAGCGTGCCCGAGGCGGAATGGCGAATGATAAAGATATCCGGTTTCATCGCTTCAAGATTCTTGAGGGTATCGAGGGTCGTCTCGCCCTTGACTATGGAACTGGTCGAAGCCGTTACGCTGTAAGTGTCGGCACTCAGCCGTTTCGCCGCAATATCAAAAGAAGTCCTGGTGCGCGTGCTCGGTTCGTAAAACAGGTGAATCACGGTCTTCCCGCGCAGGGTGGGTACTTTCTTGATCGCTCTGGTGTTGATCTCTTTGAGAGAAAAAGCCACCTCCAGGATATGTTCGATTTCGTGCACTTCAAGATCGCGAATGCCCAAAAGGTCCTTTCGCTTGAACGGCATGGGTTTCCTCGTCGTTGGGTTGGCAAAGGCGCTTAAGTCATCGAGATAATCTAACACGAATTCGCGTAAAACAACCAGCAAAATTCCGCCTCGGGGGTGCCCCCCATCCGGAGTGCGTTCGGAAGAATGGCTCAAATGGCTTACAGACCTTGACAGAAACTCCCAATATCATAAAATGATGACCGTAAGACTGAACGAAAGGGGTAGTCGATGCAGAGGATTCCAATTACAAAAGAAGGCTATGAACGTCTCAAGAACGAACTACAGCGTCTTCAAAAGGAAGAACGGCCGATAGTGATTCGTGCCATCGAAGAGGCTCGCGCTCATGGAGACATTTCGGAAAATGCCGAGTTTGAGGCAGCTAAGGACAAGCAGGGCTTGCTCGAAACCCGAATCATGGACTTGAACCAAAAGCTGGGAGGTTGTGAAATCATTGAGCCCTCCGATGAGGATAACGGGCGCATTACCTTCGGCAGCACCGTTGTCATGGAGGACCTCGAGACGGGAGAAATTACTTCCTACCGACTGGTTGGTCCTTACGAGGCAGATGTTCAGGCCGGAACCATATCGGTGACATCCCCCCTGGGAAAGGCCTTAATCGGCAAAGAAGAAGGTGAAGGAGTTCGGGTCCAAACCCCAAAAGGAATCAGGAACCTTGAAATTCTTGAGATCCAGCATTGAGATTCTCGGGCATCGGGGCTAAAATGGGCTTGACACGTGAGGATGGGTGGACATATAAAACTCTTTTTCCATCCACGGAGGACACGAAGAAGCATCAAGAGCAAAAAGCGAGGCCTGTTCGTGTGTCTTCGTGGATAAAGACCAAAATCAATCAGGAGGTGTCATACTTTGGCCAATCACAAGTCAGCCATCAAACGCGCAAAGCAGAGTGAACTGCGCCGAATTCGTAACCGTTCGCGAAGAACCCGCATGAAGCATATCATTAAGAGCCTCGAAGAAGCTCTCGCTTCCCAAAATCCGGAAATGGCGACAAGTCGTTTGCGGGACGCCATCTCCGTCATCGACCGAACCGCATCCAAAGGTGTTATCCATAAGAACCACGCGGCGCGCAAAATCTCACGATTGACCCACAGGGTTAACGCATTGCCACCCGCTTAGCCGTTGCGGGTCTGTCAGAGGCCGTGGTGCTCACGCCGGCACAATTTCAGCACCAGCGCCTCCAGTTGCAGATGCGGAGCCGTGCTCGTGCTCTTGAGGGCGAGGTCCGTTTCGCGGATTACGCGATGGATCTGATAGAGCTCCGCTTCCGAGAAATACTCCGCCTGTTGTATGGTGTTCCTTAGAATGGCCGGATAGAGGTTCAACTTCTGGCCCAACTCCCCTGTGGGCATTTTTCGCTTCACCCCGTCCTTTGCCTGCCACATGAGCCGAATCTGTCGGGCCAGCAAGGCGAGGATGACCAATGGTTGTTCGCCCGCAAGAAGCAGCTTCTTCAAAGCCGAGATTGCCTGTCTCGTTTGATTCTGACCCACGTATCGCAGAAGTTCAAAAATCGTGAAGGAACGCTGGGAGGTGACGGCCTCTCTCACATCCTGCAATTCAATTTTTTCACGGTCACCCACGTAGGCGGCGAGCTTCTCCAATTCGCTCTGAAGGCGATAGAGATCCACCCCCATCTGCTCAACCAGAAACGAAGCCGCCTGCGGCGACAGCACCTTCTGCTGCTGCCGAGCCCTGACTTGCAGCCAACGGGGCGCATCCCTTTCGGTTGGAGGACTGAAGTGCACCACCGCGCCCACTGCTTCCACGGCCGCTTGAAGCTTCTCCATGCCTTTCTTTTGGGCACTGCTGAGGACCAGGCAAGCGGAAGGGAAAGGATGAGCCAGATAGGATTCGAGCGGTTTCAATTGGTCCTTCGGCCATACTTCGATATGCTGGACCATGAGCAACCGTTTGCTCCCAAACATGGGCAAGGCACTCAATCGTCCCAACACCTCCGGCGCCGGATGCTCTTTCGCCAATAAACGCTCGCCATTGAGCTGACGGGCCTTGGGCGGCACGATCTTGCCCAACAAATGGTTCCAGGCTTCTTCCTTCAGCAAATCCCCTTCCCCCAGGAAGAGGTAAACCGGAGCAATGGAGTCGACTTCAAGATGATGGATGAATTCGTCTGGATACACGCTAAAAATTACTCAGAAAGCGGTCATGAATGCGGATCGACATTTGTCTGGCAAGATAATCGAGGGTGGCGCGGCGGTTGTCGAAGCTGACGTTGGGGTCGGCATTTTGGAGGAAGACCTGGTAGTAGGTGAACTGGGGGTCCTGCCACAGCACCTTGCCGTCCCGAGCGTCCACGCAACGGATCGCCAGGGTCACGTACAGGCGGTTCTGAATCGTTTCTTCCGCTTCGCGGTGAGCGACGGCTGAAGAGTAAATGCTGGTGATGCGCCCGTGAAAAATGGCCTCGGCCTGATCCACCGGTACCACCTGAAGTTGCCCTTTGGTGATAAACTCCTTCCGCAAAGCCGTTGCAAAAATGCTTCCCAGATCGGGTTCCGAAGTGTTGTTTTCAAAGACCGGGATGGCCACATTCCGCAAACCGGGCTTAGGCCCCGCTCCCTCTCCGGTAAAATGGTAGCCGCACGAAACGGGAAGGAAAGACAGGGTCAGCAGGACAATGACAATGCTCAGGTGCTTCATGTCTTTGTACAAATAATGCTTCCTCACACCACGATGTTGACAAGTTTGTCCGGCACCACCACGATCTTTTTGATCGGTTTGCCGGCAATGAAATCCTGAGTTCGAGCATCCTGAATGGCAGCCTGTTCCACCTGCTCCCGGGTCGCTTCGGCCGAGACCACAATGCGGCTCCGCAGCTTGCCGTTCACCTGCACAACGATGAGCACTTCTTCGGCCTGCAGGGCTTCCTCACTCCATTTGGGCCAAGGCGCCTTGACCACGCTTTCCGAGTGTCCCAGAGCCTGCCAGAGCTCTTCCGCAATGTGGGGAACAATGGGCGCGACGAGCAAGATCATGGCTTCAACAGCGGCTTTCATAACGGGCCAGAACGGGCCGTCTCGGGAAGGGAGCTCCATCACCTGATACATCTGATTGACCAGTTCCATAACCGCAGCGATCGCGGTATTGAAGTGAAAGCGGTCGCCGATATCTTCCGTTACTTTCTTGATGGTCTGATGGGTCTTGCGATGAAGATCAGCCAGAGGTTTTGAAAGCCCGGCGCCATCCCGATAGCTCGCAGCCGCCTGCAAATACTCTTGATGATCCGCCGCCAGCCGCCAGATTCGGGTAAGAAACCGGGAGGCTCCCTCCACGCCCTGATCGCTCCACTCCAGGTCCTTTTCGGGAGGAGCGGCAAAGAGGCAGAAGAGACGCACGGTATCTGAGCCATAAGCCTC
Organism: Syntrophobacteraceae bacterium; assembly: GCA_017881795.1. Classification (GTDB taxonomy): domain Bacteria; phylum Desulfobacterota; class Syntrophobacteria; order Syntrophobacterales; family Syntrophobacteraceae; genus JADGQM01. The sequence continues at coordinate 4,524 of JADGQM010000057.1, read as the reverse complement.
AATCATTTCATCCGGATCGACCACATTTCCCTTTGATTTGCTCATCTTGGCGCCGTCCTTAATCACCATGCCCTGAGTGAGCAAATTCAGGAAGGGTTCATCAGCGCCCAAATAACCCATATCGCGCAGGACCTTGGTGAAAAACCGGGCGTACAGCAGGTGCAGCACGGCATGCTCAATCCCGCCAATGTATTGGTTGACCGGCAGCCAGTAATGCACTTTCTGGCGGTCGAGCGGGGCCTCATGAGACGAAGCGCAGGCAAAACGGGCAAAATACCAGGACGATTCGACGAAGGTATCCATGGTGTCCGTTTCGCGCCGCGCCGGACCGTTGCATTGCGGGCAGGTCGTCTTGGCGAACGGCTCATAGAACGGAAGCGGCGACGCCCCGTTGGGGAGCAATTCCACGTCCGTGGGGAGGACCACGGGGAGGTCTTGCGCCGGAACCGGGACGACCCCGCAGCGGTCACAATAGATGATGGGAATAGGGGCTCCCCAGTAGCGTTGTCGGGATATCCCCCAATCGCGAAGCCGGTACTGAATGGTCTCTTCGCCCAGACCCCGTTCCGCCAGGGCCGCCGTAATCGCTTCACGCCCTTGAGCCGAAGTCATTCCACTGAAAGCGCTGGAATTGACGAGGATGCCATCTTCTTCATTGGCTGCAGTGAGCGGTTCGACGTTGGAAGCGGAGGCGTTGTCCTCGGGCAGGATGACCACTTTAATCGGCAAACCATATTTGACGGCAAATTCGAAGTCGCGCTGGTCGTGGGCCGGAACGGCCATGACCGCGCCGGTTCCATAGGCCATGAGGACGAAATTGGCCACATAGATCGGCATCTTCTCGTGAGTCACAGGGTTGATGCAACAGCTTCCGGTGAATACCCCCTCCTTTTCCAGAAGCTCAGCCTCCCGGTCACTGCGTTTGGCCTGCTTGGCTTTCTCCACAAAACGGAGCACCGCTTCTTCCTGAGGTGTCCCGCGGCAAAGCTTCTCGACCATGGGGTGCTCGGGAGCCAGACTCATAAACGTCGCACCGAAAAGGGTATCGGCGCGGGTCGTAAATACCGTGATCCGGCCGTCTCCTGATGCGAGCGGAAAGAGTATCTTGCTGCCGTAACTCTTGCCGATCCAGTTCTGCTGCATGGTCAGCACTCGTTCCGGCCAGCCCGGCAACTTGTAAGTATAATCAAGAAGTTCTTCAACATAAGCGGTGATCTTGAAAAACCACTGATCCATTTCTTTCTGAACTACGGGTTGGTCGCAACGCCAGCAGACCCCTCCTTCAACCTGTTCGTTGGCAAGCACCGTATGGCAGGTGTGACACCAATTGACATAAGCACTGCGCCGGTAAGCCAGGCCCTGCTCGTACATTTTCAGGAAAAAGAGCTGTTCCCAGCGATAATAGGACACATCACAGGTAGCGAATTCCCGCGACCAGTCATAGGAAAACCCCAGCTTCTTCAACTGACTGCGCATGTAATCAATGTTGTCGTAAGTCCATCTGGCAGGATGGGTGTTCGCCTTGATGGCGGCGTTTTCGGCGGGCATGCCGAAGGCATCCCAGCCCATCGGGTGTAAGACATTGTATCCTCGCATCATTAAAAAGCGGGCTACCACGTCGCCAATCGAGTAGTTGCGTACGTGTCCCATATGGATGCGGCCGGAGGGATACGGAAACATTTCCAGGAGGTAGTATTTTTCTCGGCCAAGGTCCTCTCCTACCTCAAAAAGTTTTTCCCGTTCCCAGAGATCCTGCCATTTTTTCTCAATACTTTTTGGTGCATACCGAGCGTCCATACAACTCCTTAATTGTTATTGCGCGGACCTTCGTGCCTTTTCCGGGACATGAAGACTAGATACCCTGCCCGACCAAGTCCTCGTGCAGAGGTTCGAAATTTGTAGCACATGCCACCCGCTTTAGCAATATCAACGCCCGGTGGCGTTGCCCTGCCTACCTGTGGACATTACTGTTGCCGTCGGGCACAACTTTTAATAAATTAAATAGAAGGGGATTCAAACCTTGCTCCAGCATGCTAAGTAGCCTGCATGGCGATCAAGGAAGATTCCGCTGTGTCAGGGATTCGAAAGAATTCGCCCGGGGCTGTCTGCCTGGCGCCTCATGCGTGAGGTGGAAACGTGCTTCTTATATCGGGACCAATGAAAAAGTCCTCAGCTATTTCAGCCGAATGGGAGAGAGCTTCATGGGACATACATTGACGATTGATTATGGAGACGATGTGCTCTTCAGTATGGGCGTGACGCGTGATGAGTTCGTCGAAGAGGCCCGATTTCTCCTGGCAGCCAAGCTTTATGAACTTGGAAGACTCTCATCGGGACAGGCTGCCAGACTATGCGGCAAGGGGCGGGTGGACTTTCTTCTTTCTCTTCCTCGAGTAGGAGTTTCCATCAGCAATCTTCGCCCGGAGGATGCGGAATCGGAGCTCGAGTTTCTGCGCAATGAATGAGTTGATTGTCATCAACACTGGTCCGTTGATCACGCTGGCTCGTATCGAAGCTTTAGATGTGGCCGGGCAGCTTCCTTTCACCTTTATCTGCCCTGAGGAAGTTCGAGCGGAGCTTGCTGAAGGTGAAAACGCCGGTCATCCGAGAGTGGCGCCACCGTGGTTGACCGTTTGTCCATTGTGTGAGCATATCTCGTTAGTCGCGTTGTCGGCTCTGGATCGGGGAGAGGCAGCCGTTATTCAACTTGCTTTGGAGCGATCAATCCCTCTGGTCTGTATAGATGAATGGAAAGGACGTCGAGCCGCCTTGGCGGTTGGGCTGAAGGTGGTGGGAGTGCTCGGGCTTCTGGGCAAAGCAAAACTTTTGGGTCTCATACCTGCGGTGCGCCCCTTCGTTAAAAAAGCTGTGCAGAATGGCATTCGATACGACTCGGAACTCGTCGAACGGCTACTTGAAAGCGTCGGGGGGCCGATCTTAAATAGCTGACCTCAAGGTGTATGGCCTGCGGATAGAGCATCTCATCTGTCATTATACTAATGAACGCCTTAAATGAGTGAAATACCCATCCTTCTGAAATAGGAGATGATTTCTTATCATCTTTACCAGAGCCGGTCGGCATTGATCCTGGGCAGGCCAAGCGCCAGGATGCCTTGCACGGTCTTGGCAATGTCATAGCGGAGAAAACGTGCTTCGAGCCGCCGGGATTGAGTGTCCCAAATGAGGTACTTGGCCCGATTATCGCCATCTCTGGGCTGTCCCACGCTACCCGCGTTGATCAGGTATTGCGAGCCCTCCTGCAGGGGAATTTCTCCTTGGGGCAGGCGCGCGTGCCGAACCCTCTGACCATCAAAGGAAATCAGTTCAAGATCATGAGTGTGGCCCACAAAGCAGAGCTCCTGATTCTGGGATAAGAGAACTCTCTTCAACCGGAAATCCGAGACCTCAAACAGATAGGTAGTAGTCGAATCAGGAGGGAAGCCGTGAACGAACAAGCATCGGTCCAGGGTGAAAGCGGGCGCCAGCGTATGGATGTACTCGATGTCTCCGGGCGAAAGCAGTTCCCGGTTCATTTCCAGGGATCTCCTGGCATACTGGTTGAACCAGGAGAGACGGGAAGGATCGATGATGCCCAGTTCGTGATTTCCCATGATTGAGGGAATGTTGCGCACGCGAATGAGTCGCAGCACTTCCTCGGGTTCGGGTCCGTAGCCGATGTTGTCGCCAAGAGAGACAATATGGTCCACGTGTGAGCGATCAATATCCGCCAACACCTCGCGAAAGGCTTCCAGGTTGCTATGAATATCTGAGATGATCGCAACGCGCATCGATGCCGTCCACCTTCAGCAAGGAATTCCCATCATTCATCGTGAGAGGGTTTCTCTTTGTCCCTTTCAGATAATATAGTCTTTTTCCACACTCCGTGCTACGGTCAATAGGCACGCAGGCTGATATTCAAAGATTCCAAACCACGAAGAATTCGGATCATCAAATGCAGGCTGATGAGTGACCAGACAAAAACTCAAAACGAGACGCGTCCGCAACTTTCGGCGTGGACTCCTCGTGAACCGTGAAACCCGTGGCATTCCGTGCGTATTGTCAAAATGTAGTCGGAGCAATTCCTGACAAACGAACACCAAAATGGGGCATTGCTTCTTGCGCCAACTCTTAGAGGCTGTCTGAAAATACATTTGAAGATGCCGAAAACCATAGAATTCCCCCCTCGAGAGGGGATAAAGGGGGGTGTCAAGGGGCCGACTCCATTCAAACACCCCCCTGCCCCCCTCCAGGGGGGAATTTTCAGACACGCTCTTAGGCTTTTCTTGGCTCTTATTGCGTTCTTTCTCCTATGTTCGTGCGTGGACCATTCCCGACCTCTGCCGCCACCCCCGCTCGTGGTAACCCCGGCGCGTCCCTATTCTCATGAAGAAGACAAAGCGCATGACCTGTTTCGTCTGGCTCACACTGAAAACCGCCGGCTGGAATGGGATGAATGTCTGGCTCAGAAAGCCTTCAAGCGGGCAAAAAACTTGGTGGCTAGTGGCGCCTTTGCCCATAAAGACC
>JADGQM010000056.1 GCA_017881795.1 Syntrophobacteraceae bacterium | reverse complement strand
CGGTATGTACTGTTTGGGGATCACGCCGCCAACGATTTTATCGTAGAACTGAAACCCTTCTCCCTTGGGCAAAGGCTCCATTTCTATCGTGCAATCACCATACTGGCCGCGCCCGCCTGACTGTTTCTTATACCGATGCTGGATTCGTGCCTTGCCCTTAATGGTTTCCTTGTACGAGACTTTCGGCAGTCGCAGGTTGACTTCAACTCCGAACTTCCGTTTCAGTTTTTCCACCGTCGCTTCAATATGGATCTCCCCCATCCCCGAAAGAATCATTTCTCGCGTCTCTTCGTTGCGGTCCAGTCTGAGGGTGAGGTCTTCCTCCATCAATCTGGTAAGCGAGGAAAAGATCTTTTCTTCATCGCCCTTGCTTTTCGGTTCCACAGACAGGGAATAAATCGCGGGAGGCAGCTCGACGGGCGGGAAGGTGATCGGGTATTTTTCAGAGCAGAGTGTATCTTGCGTGGTGGTCTCTTTTAGTTTGGCGATGGCAACGATATCGCCGGGACCGGAATTCTGGATTTGCTCCTGAGTCTTACCCTTGAGCCGCAGAAGTTGACCAAAACGCTCCCTGGCCTGCTTCGTACAATTATAAACCGCTGAATCCGGGCTCAGGGAACCGGAAAAGATGCGGATTACCGAAAGGCGTCCGGCATAGGGGTCACTGATCGTCTTGATAACCAGAGCGCTAAAGGGGCCGTCTGGGTCAGGTTCTCTCACCGCCTCATTGTCGCTGCCCGGAACGGTCCCTTTCACGGATCCGCGGTCGACAGGAGAAGGCATATAATCCACAATCAGGTCCAGCAGCGGTTGGATTCCAACGTTGAGAGGCCCGGAGCCACAGGTAACGGGAACGAGCTTGCGGGAGACGACCGCATTTCTTAAACCATCCAGGAGTTCTTCGGAGGTCAGACTGCCCTCTTCCAGGTATTTTTCGAGCAGTTCATCGTTGGATTCCGCAACCCGTTCAACCAGTTCCTCCTTGTATTGTTCCAAACGGTCTTTCAGGTCATCCGGGACATCCTGTACTTCAAATTGGCCACTGTCTCCCTTGGTGTAGAGGTACGCCTTATCATTCAGGATGTCCACCACGCCCTTAAAATTCTCCGCGGCACCGATGGGGATCTGAAGGGGAACGCAGGTTTTTCCAAAGTTGTTTTGGATATCTTCTATGGTCTTGAAGAAGTCGGCACGCTCGCGGTCCATCTTGCTGATAAAGATCATCTTGGGCTGCTCGAATTCATCAGCAAACTCCCAGACCTTCTCCGTCTGCACGCGCACGCCGTCAATCGCATCGGCCAGCACCAAGACCGCGTCAGCTCCCTGCATAGAGGTTTTCGTCTCGGCAATGAAGTTGAAGTCCCCGGGGGTGTCAACGACGGTGAGCTGATGTTTTTTCCATGTCAGGGTGTTAAACGCGGTGCTGATGGTGATTTTGCGTTTCACCTCTTCAGGTTCATAGTCCATAACGGAAGTACCCTCGTCTACCTTGCCGAGACGTGTCGTCACTCCAGCATTGAACAACATGGCTTCAGCGAGGGAGGTCTTGCCTGCTCCACCGTGAGAAATCATGGCGAAAGTCCGAACCTTCGAGACATCCTCTTTCATATCCCTTCCTTTCTATGAACCTTGCCGCAAAGTTGCGCGAAATCATGGAATCCGGAGAAAATACAAAAGAGGAAAATAGGGCAAGTATGAAACTAAAGTCAAGATAATTCACGCTGATATCAAGCCTGAGAACGCATTTATCGAGACTTTCTGATTGATTTTTTTGCTTTCTGTGTTAGTTAGTTTGTTTCTTTCGATTTTTCTTTTTTGTGAAGCCTTTTGATGGGATATGAATTGAGCGATAGATGGAAACTCCTCTCACCTTAGAGCAATCCAAGGCACTGTTTCTGGACTACCTCCGCCATGAACGCAGTCTGAGTGAGGAAACCTCTCGCGCTTATGCCAGCGATCTTGAACAGTTTCACCGGTACCTTCAAAAAAAGACGCTGAGCGAATCGATTCACTTAACTGAGATTACACCTGACGCGATTCGCGGGTTTTTTGCCGCCATTCACAAGGATCTGAAAAATACAAGCCGCGCCCGTAAGCTGTCGACCTTGCGGTCTTTCTACAATTATCTGAGCGATCGCGGCTGGTATCAGGAAAACCCGGCGCAACGGGTGGCTTCTCCCAAGATTAGATCGAAGATCCCCGCTTTCCTGGATGTCGACGATATATTTCACTTTCTGGACTCACTGCAGCGCAGCGCGGTGCTTCCCGAAGGTTCCTGGCGAAGATGTCGCAACTGGGCAATGTTTGAATGCCTCTATTCCATTGGAGCGCGGGTTAGTGAATTGGTTGGTCTGAATATCTCAGATGTCGATTTTGATCAAGGCTTGGTGCGCCTTCGTGGCAAAGGGAAAAAAGAACGCGTGGTCCCGGTTGGGAAAAAAGCACGGGAAGCCCTTCGGGCTTATTTGGCAGCCATCGATAGCCAGTTTCCTCAAGGACGGGCCGGCGCCTTTCACCTTTTCCGAAACGCATCAGGGGGCAGGCTGACAACCCGGTCGGTACACCGGATCCTGAAAGCCGAGCTGCGGAGGTGTGGACTGTGGCAGCACTTAAGCCCCCATGGATTGCGCCACACTTTTGCCACGCACCTCCTCAATTCCGGTGCAGATCTTCGCGCCATTCAGGAGATGCTCGGCCATGCGGCACTCTCAACAACACAGCGCTATACCCACGTCCATCTTGAGCAACTGATGAAGACATACGATGCGGCCCATCCGCGCAGTCGAAAGGCAAAATAGCGCTTATCCGGATTCGGGAGACGAGGACACCCATGAAGGGAAACACCATTCACGGAACAACCGTTTTTGCGATTCGTCGAGACGGGCATGTGGTCATGGCTGGAGACGGACAGGTTACCCTGGGTGACACCGTGATCAAGCACCAGGCAAAGAAGGTCCGCAAGATGTATCACGATAAGATCTTGACCGGTTTTGCCGGCTCCACAGCCGATGCCTTCACTCTTTTTGAAAGACTCGAAGGGAAGCTGGAGCAATTCAACGGGAATCTGAAACGAGCAGCGGTGGAGCTCGCCAAAGACTGGCGCATGGACCGGGCCCTCCGCCGCCTGGAAGCCATGTTGATTGCCGCCGATGCCAACGACTGTTTTATCCTGAGCGGAACGGGAGATGTCATTGAGCCCGATGATGGGATCGCCGCGGTGGGCTCGGGTGCTCCTTTCGCCCTTGCTGCAGCACGCGCGCTCCTGGCGCACACGCAACTTCCGCTTCGCACGATTGCTGAAGAAGCCATGAACATTGCAGCGTCAATCTGCATCTATACGAATAGAGAATTTACTTTCGAGGAGCTTTAATCCCATGCAACAACCGCTGACTCCGGCAGAGATCGTCCGGGAACTGGATAAATTTATCATTGGCCAGCACGATGCCAAACGAATGGTCGCCATCGCCCTTAGAAACCGCTGGCGCCGCCAACAGGTTCCGGAACATCTTCGGGATGAAATCGCTCCCAAAAACATCATCATGATCGGCCCCACCGGTGTCGGGAAGACGGAGATCGCCCGCCGGCTTGCGCGGTTGGCACAGTCTCCCTTTCTCAAGATAGAAGCCAGCAAATTCACGGAAGTCGGTTATGTGGGGCGGGACGTGGAGTCGATGGTCCGGGACCTCATGGAGCTGGCCGTCAGCATGGTCCGCGCGGAAGAGTTGGAGACCGTCAAACTCAAGGCTGAAGAACTGGCTGAAGAGAAACTCCTCGACATTCTCCTTCCACCCAAAAGGCAGCAAGACGCCCCCAAGGAGCAGCTTCTCGAAGCGCCGGCGCCGGTAACGGTTAAGGATGCCCAGGAAGAAGCAGAACAGGCCGACTCGACCCGTGAAAAACTCCGAAAGCTCTTGAAACAGGGATCCCTCGACGACCGCTATGTAGAATTGGATGTTCCCGACCGCAACTTCCCGATGATTGAGATATTCGCCGGGACGGGCATGGAGGATATGGACTTTAACCTGCGCGACATGCTCGGCTCCATGATGCCGTCACGCACGAAGAGGCGCAAGGTCAAAATCCCCGAGGCCAGGGAGATCCTCATTCAACAAGAATCGCAGCGCCTTATTGATATGGACAAGGTGATCAAACTGGCCATCGAGCGGGTGGAGCAATCCGGAATCATCTTTCTTGATGAGATCGACAAGATCGCCGGCCGCGAATCGGGGAGAGGACCGGATGTCTCCCGGGAAGGAGTGCAGCGGGATCTCCTCCCCATAGTAGAAGGGTCCACGGTGACGACCAAATACGGAATGGTGAAAACGGATCATATCCTCTTCATCGCCTCCGGAGCATTTCATATCTCGAAGCCCTCAGACCTTATCCCGGAACTGCAAGGCCGTTTTCCTATACGGGTTGAATTGACATCGCTGAGCAAAGAGGATTTCATCCGCATCCTCAAAGAACCCGAAAATGCTTTGATTGTGCAGTATGAAGCGCTCCTGACCACCGAGGAGGTGACCCTGGTTTTCGGTGACGAGGCGATTGAAGAGATTGCCGAGCTCGCCTATGAGGTTAACTCGAGGATGGAAAACATCGGCGCGAGAAGACTCCATACCATTATGGAAAAATTACTCTCGGAGATTTCATTCAACGCCCCGGACCTCAAGGGGCAGACCATTCAAATCACTCGAGACTATGTCCGGGAAACGCTCCAAAACATTATCAAAGACGAGGATTTGAGCCGTTATATTCTCTAGGCGAAAAGAGGAGTATGCAGGTGGAAAAAGCCAGATTACTCGTTGAAGCGCTTCCTTACATTCGCAGATTTTATCAGACGACCGTCGTGATCAAATATGGCGGCCACGCCATGGTGGCAGAGGATCTCAAGGATAGCTTCGCTCAGGATATTGTACTGATGAAATATATCGGGATCAATCCGGTCGTTGTCCATGGGGGGGGCCCTCAGATCAGTGCCATGCTTACCCGCCTCGGCATAAAAAGCCAGTTTCACGACGGTATGCGAGTGACGGACCCGGAAACGATGGACATCGTCGAGATGGTTCTGGCAGGGAAAATCAACAAGGAGATCGTCTCGCTCATCAACCGGCACGGAGGCCAGGCCCTTGGGCTGAGCGGGAAGGATGCACAGCTCATTGAAGCGCGCAAACTCAACGTCTACCGTTATCAGGGGGACGATCAGCCGCCCGAGATCATTGACATTGGGTTGGTAGGAGAAGTGCAGCGAATCAATGTCGAGGTCCTCCTGACCCTGGGGCGCAGCAATATGATCCCGGTGATCGCACCCGTCGGCGTCGGGCGCGATGGGGAAACTTACAACATCAACGCCGATCTTGTTGCAGGTCGCATTGCCGGCGCCCTTCATGCCAAGAAGCTCTTGCTCATGACCGATGTTCCCGGAGTGCTGAATAATGATGGAGAGCTTATTCCCGGCATGACCATTGCCGAGGCAGGGGAAGCCATGCAACAGGGAACCCTGCGAGGGGGAATGATCCCCAAGGTTCAGTGTGCTGTTGATGCCTTGCAGGAAGGTGCGGAAAAAGTGCACATCGTAGATGGCAGGGTCCCCCATGCCATCCTTCTCGAAATCTTCACCGATGCCGGAATCGGTACGGAAATTGTGAAAGAGCGTTAAGCGCAAAGGAATGAGTTCATGGAAGATGTGCGATTATCTTGTCAGGAAAACATCTTTGGCACCTACGCCAGATTGCCTGTAGTTTTTGTGCGTGGTCAAGGGGTCAGATTGTGGGACGAGTCAGGCAAAGAGTATTTGGATTTTCTGGCCGGCATCGCGGTGTGCAACCTGGGACATTGCCATCCGGAATTGACGAGGGTTATGTGCCACCAGGCGGATACTCTGGTGCACGTGTCGAACCTCTTCTATACACGCCCGCAGGTGGAACTGGCAGCCGCGTTGACGCGACTGTCCTTTGCGGATAAGGTATTTTTCTCCAACAGCGGGGCCGAGGCCAACGAAGCGGCCATTAAGCTGGCTCGAAAATACAGCAAGGACCGCAACGGAGCTGGACGCTTTCACATCATCACCATGAAGGAGTCGTTCCACGGCCGCACTCTGGCAACCCTTTCGGCCACCGGTCAGGAAAAGGTCCATAAGGGCTTCGAGCCGCTTGTGGGAGGGTTTACTTTTGTAGACTTCAATTCCATAGAGGCTGTGGAAAAAGCAATCACCGACAGGACCTGTGCCGTCCTGGTGGAACCCATCCAAGGTGAGGGAGGCATCAACTTCCCTGCCGCGGGCTACTTACAGGAACTCAAAGAGTTATGCCAAAAATACGATTTGTTGTTGATTTTCGATGAGGTGCAGGTGGGGATGGGACGTACCGGGACACTTTTTGCCCACGAGCAGGAGGGGGTCACTCCCGATATCATGACTTTGGCAAAAGCCCTTGGAAACGGCCTCCCTATCGGCGCCATGCTGGCTACCAATCAGGTTGCGGAAGCTTTCGTTCCGGGCAGCCACGCCACCACTTTCGGCGGAACTCCATTGGTCACCTCGGTGGCTTTGCGTGCTCTGGAACTAATTTCCGCTCCGTCCTTTCTCGCAAAGATCAACAAGGTCGGAGGCTACTTCATGAGGAGCCTCGAGGAGCTTCGATCCCGGCATCGCATGATCAGGGAAGTGCGCGGCCGCGGGCTGATGATCGGCATGGAGCTCGAAGTCCCGGGAGCGAAATTGGTGGAGAACTGTCTGGAAAAGGGCCTGGTCATCAATTGCATTCATGACACGGTGCTTCGCTTCGTGCCGCCCTTGATTGTAGAGGAACAAGAAATTGATCAAGCGATCCGGATTTTGGATGAAGTTTTAACAGAGGAGACCAAATGAAGCGTGATCTTCTTACGATCCGGGATCTTTCTGCTGAAGAGATCCACCGGCTTATCAGGCGGGCTCAAGAAATGAAGGATGAGCGGCATTCCGGGAAACTTCACCCGACCCTTTCAGGAAGGATCCTCGGGCTCATTTTTGTAAAACCTTCGACAAGGACGAGGGTCTCCTTTGAAACCGCCATGTACCGACTCGGTGGTCGATGTGTATTTATGACGGCGCATGACCTTCAGATCTCCAGGCAGGAGCCCATGGCCGATACGGCTCGAGTCCTGTCGCGGTATCTTGATGGTCTTGTCATACGGACTTTTGCCCACGAGGATGTGGAAGAGTTGGCGCACTATGCGACGATTCCCGTCATCAACGGCCTTACCGACCGCTTCCATCCCTGCCAGGTTTTGAGCGACCTGCTGACGATTCAGGAAAAACGGGGCAGTCTCGAGAACCTCTGTGTGGCCTGGATCGGAGACGGCAATAATGTGGCTCACTCGTGGATCAATGCTGCGGCGCGTTTGGGCTTTACGCTCTATCTGGCATGTCCCCGTGAATATTTACCTGAAAAAGAGATTCTGGAGTGGGCCAAGAACGAAGGGCGAGGCGCCATTCACGTGGTCCATGACCCGAAAGCAGCCGTCGCCTCAGCAGATGTACTCTACACCGATGTCTGGGCAAGCATGGGGCAGGAAGCAGAAGCGGAAGAACGGAAGAAGATTTTCCATTCTTTTCAGATCAACGAAGAGCTCCTGGCCGCGGCGCCGGCGCACGCCATGGTTCTCCATTGTCTTCCCGCCCATCGCGGAGAGGAAATCACCGATGGCGTGATCGAAGGCCCCCAATCAGTGGTTTTCGACCAGGCGGAGAATCGCATGTTCCTTCAGATGGCCTTGCTCGAGTGGTTGATGTAAGGGAAAAGAAGAAGTCAGGAGTCAGAATAGAATATGATTTTTTCGTGTGTCTTCGTACTCCTTCGTGTGGCTTCGTGGATGAAAGAAAAGAGAAGCCGGAAACGGAAAGGAATTTATGGGCGTCAAGAAAGTGGTATTGGCTTATTCGGGCGGTTTGGATACTTCGATCATTTTGAAGTGGTTGATCGAAACATACCAGTGTGAAGTGGTTGCCTTTGTCGCCGATCTGGGTCAGGGGGAGGAGTTGCAGGAGGCTCAGGCGAAAGCGCTCGCCACCGGTGCGGTGAAGGCCCGGGTGGAGGATTTGCGGGAAGAGTTCGTTCGCGATTTCGTCTTTCCCGCGTTCCGTGCCAACGCCATTTACGAAGGGCAATATTTGCTGGGGACATCTATCGCACGGCCCATTATAGCCAAGCACCAGGTCAGGGTTGCCGAAGAGGAAGGGGCCGATGCGGTCAGTCATGGCGCTACCGGAAAGGGCAATGATCAAGTGCGGTTCGAATTGACCTACATCGCTTTGAACCCAAGCCTCAAAGTGATCGCCCCATGGCGCGAATGGAACTTGAAATCGCGAACTTCGCTTATTGAGTATGCGCAAAGGCACGGCATTCCGGTTCCCGTTACTCAGCAAAAGCCCTATAGCAGCGACCGTAATCTTCTTCACATCAGTTTCGAGGGTGGCATTCTGGAAGACCCATGGGCTGAACCCAAGCCCGATATGTTTGTGCTGACGGCCAATCCTGAAGACGCCCCCAATGTGCCGGAAGTCATCGAAATCGACTTCGAGCGTGGGGACCCGGTGGCCGTCAATGGTCGGCGTTTGAGCCCGGCCAATCTCCTGCACACCCTAAACGAAATTGGGGGAAAACATGGCATTGGAAGGGTCGATCTGGTAGAAAACCGCTTTGTCGGGATGAAATCGCGGGGTATCTATGAAACCCCGGGCGGCACAATCATGCGGGCCGCGCATCAGGCGGTCGAATCGATCACCATGGATCGCGAGGTCTTGCATATCCGGGATTCGCTGATTCCACAATACTCGCAGCTCATCTACAACGGTTTCTGGTATTCGCCGGAGATGCGACTGCTTCAGGGAATGATGGATCTGGCCCAGGATAACGTCTGGGGCACAGCGCGCCTCAAACTTTACAAAGGAACCTGTCAGGTCCTCGGGCGCAAATCGGGCCGTTCCCTTTATCAGCCCGGCTTCGCCACCTTCGAAGAAGATGACGTTTACCAGCAAGACGATGCCACAGGCTTTATCAGACTTCATGGACTGCGGCTTCGCATTGAGTCCCTCGTGAGCAAACAGAAAAGTTAGCTTTGAGATAGATTGTTACAGAAGAGGATTCCGATGGGCGAAAAACCCTGGCAGGGGCGTTTTGAGCAGCCGATGAACAAGCAGGTGGAGGATTTCACCGCTTCGATCCATTTTGACAAAAGGCTTTATCGCTACGATATCGAAGGCAGTATTGCCCACTGCCGCATGCTTGCTGCGTGCAAGATTATCTCAGATGAGGACGCATCCCTCATCGTTGGGGGACTGGGAGAAATTCAGCGGGAAATCGAACGGGGTAAGATCGACTTCACCTCCGGCCAGGAAGATATCCATATGGCCGTGGAGCAACAATTGATCCAGAAGATCGGCGAAGTGGGCGGTAAGCTTCATACCGCAAGGAGTCGCAACGATCAGATCTGCCTGGACATGCGCCTCTACCTGCGCGACCTGTTGTCCCAGTGCCGCAGCCTCATCCATGAATTGCAAAAAGTCCTGGTTTCCCTGGCAGAACAAAACCTTGATGTGATCATGCCGGGCTTTACCCATCTGCAGCATGCTCAACCGGTTTTGCTTTCGCATCATCTCATGGCCTATTACGAGATGTTCCGGCGGGATGACGCGAGATTTGAAGGATGCTTGCAGCGCACCAACGTGCTGCCCCTGGGGAGTGCTGCCCTTGCCGGAACGACCCTTCCCATCAATATGGAATGGACAGCCCAGTACCTCCGCTTTCCGCGGATAACCGAGAACAGCATTGATGCGGTAAGCGACCGCGATTATCTCATCGAATTCAATGCCGCAGCCGCCATGCTCATGATGCACGTGAGCCGGATGGCGGAGGAATTGATTCTGTGGTCCACGAGCGAGTTTGCCTTTATCGAAATCAGCGATGCTTTCTGCACCGGATCGAGCATTATGCCTCAGAAGAAGAATCCCGATGTTCCTGAACTGATGCGGGGAAAAACCGCCCGTGTTTACGGCAATCTCATGGCTTTGTTAACCCTCACCAAAGCCCTGCCGCTGGCCTACAACCGGGACTTACAGGAAGACAAGGAACCCGTGTTTGACACCGCCGATACCGTTGTCAACACGCTGCGCCTTCTGGCTCGACTGCTTCCCGAAGTGCGCTTCAACAAAGAACGTATGGCATTGATGGCGGCCGAGGGGTTCACGCTGGCAACGGATCTGGCTGACTATTTGGTCCGCAAAGGTGTTCCCTTCCGTAAAGCTCACTACGTCGTCGGGCAACTGGTCCAAAATTGCCTTCGCAATGGCACGAAGCTGCACCAATGCAGCCTTGACGAATTGAAAACTTTTCATAAAGCATTTGACCATGACGTTTTTCCTTTTCTCGACATCGACAGTGTTATAGATCACAGAAAGTCGCTGGGAGGTACAGCCTCCTCTCGGGTGCAGGAAGCGTTGCACCGGGCCCGTAGGGAACTGCAGACGAAAGAACAGGCCTTGCAGTTGAAACCGTAATTTCACGTGCGGAAAAACACCAGCATGATCACACAGATACAGCGCAGCATGGAATACTCCCGCCTTGCGGGTTTGGTGCCAGTCTTCTTCCTGGGAGTCTTACTGTCGGGATGCGGCGTCAAGACTTACCCGAAACCGATCACTCCAGAGCAACTCTCGCAGATCCAGGACCTCAGAACTCAGGTCCGACTCAAATCCGTGGAGGTCACGTGGACTTTCCCGGAGCAACTCGAACAAGCCCTGAAAGATACCGGTTATTCCTTTGTTGTGATCAAGGGCGAGGTGAACTGGGGAAACCGCAACTGCCTGGAATGCCCCGTATCATCGCCGCAGGAAGTCCTTAGCATCGATCCTGTGCGTCCCGCACCTGCGGTTCGGGAGGGCAACGTTTTTACGTGGACAGACACGGTCGTGTCGGCACAGCATGCTTACCGCTATCAAATTGTCATCCGAGATCGGAAGAATCAGCCTTTATCCTCATCCAATTCCTCCGTGGCGAAGGTTCTTGCACCCCCGCCCGCACTCAAAAACCTTGCCGCAGCGCCGGAACCCCGTGGTGTCGCCCTGCAGTGGAAGGCGACCGCAGCTAAAACGCCCCAGGGTCAGGTTTCCCCGGGAGAAGCTCAATTTCTGTTAGAACGTCACAGTCAGGACGGACCTTGGGAAAAAGTCTCCGCCGCACCCGTTAAAGGAAGCACCTTTCTCGATTCAGCCGTGGCTGCCGGTCTGACTTATGACTATCGAGTAACGCCGGTGTACGTTTTTGAAGATACCCTGATCCTGGGAGAACCTTCCGTTTCCAGCCAGGTCAAAGCCCCCGATGCTGTGCCTCCGCCACCGCCCGGCAACGTCTGGGTCATTCCGGTAAAAGGGGCTTTGGAAGTTCACTGGATACCGAGCGAGGGCAAGGTGGAGGGGTATCATGTCTATCGACGTGAGGGTAAAGAAATCATTCGGTTGACGGCAGCGCCGGTGAATAATCCTCCCTATGCCGATTCCACGGTGAGGAAAAATGTGGTGTACTCTTACGCCGTATCCGCCGTCGGCAACCAGGCAGGCAAACGGGAAGGACTCTTATCTAAGTGGGTCGAGATGAGGAGTTTGATGATCGATCAGTAGCAGTCTCGCAGGTCCTCCGGGACGAGCCGGCAGTGGGCGGCAAATGGCCTTTCACCGCAGAGACGCAGAGGTCGCAGAGAAAAAACAATAACTTAGCGAAAAGCTTTGTGACTCCTCAATAACCCGAGGGTCACCGCGAACCATAAAAGTCCTGGGTCGTCATTCCCGCATGCTTTTAGCGGGAATCCAGAGTCTTTCAGATTCCTGGCCCTCCGCTAACCGCATGCTGGGGTGACGGATCGGCTCATACTTATTGGGGTCAGGTTTTTTGAGCAGCGGTTGGAGATACTCATGAACCATTTTTCCTACGAACAGGACGAACTCTACTGCGAAGGTATTCCGCTGCGCAAGCTTGCCGAAGCGGTGGGGACACCCTGCTATGTCTACAGCTGCGCTACCCTGCGTCAACACTTCAACGTGTTTGACCACGCCTTTGCCGATGTTCCGCATATGATCTGTTTTTCCGTTAAGTCCAATTCCAATATCGCGATCCTTAATCTTCTCGGTTCGTTCGGTGGAGGAGTTGATATTGTTTCCGGCGGCGAGCTTTTTCGCGCTCTCAAGGCCGGCATCCCAGGCGATCGGATCGTATATTCCGGCGTTGGAAAGACCCTGGACGAGATCGATTATGCCCTCAGCGAAGACATCCTGATGTTTAATATCGAGTCCACTCAGGAGCTCGAAGTCATTGCCGCGCGCGCCAAATTTTTGGGACGCACAGCACGCATTGCGCTCCGCGTCAACCCCGACGTTGACCCGAAAACGCACCCCTATATCTCCACCGGGATGAAGGAAAACAAGTTCGGGATTGACATCGAGAGCGCCATCAACGCCTACGAGCAGGCAAGAGGTTTAGGGCATATTCAGATTCTTGGTGTTGATTGTCATATCGGCAGTCAGTTAACGGAGATCGCGCCCTTCGTTGACACCCTCCAGCGTCTTCGCGTGCTGATCGAACACCTGGAAAAGATGCAAATAACCATTCGCTTTCTCGACCTTGGCGGGGGGTTGGGGATCGTTTACGATCAGGAGGAACCCCCCCACCCGCGCGAATATGCTCAGGCAATTCTCCAAAAGCTCAATGGCTTATCTTGTACCTTGATTTTCGAACCCGGTCGCGTTATCGTCGGCAATGCTGGTGTTCTACTCACCAAGGTTCTGTACACCAAGAGAACCGCAATCAAGAACTTCATCATCACCGATGCTGGGATGAATGATCTCATTCGACCGAGTTTTTACGGATCGTACCATCAGATCCAGCCGGTGGAGAGAACTAATCGCGAGACACAGGTTGTCGATGTGGTGGGGCCAATCTGTGAATCCGGTGATTTTCTGGCTCGGGACCGAGAGTTGCCGTTGGTGAAGGCGGGAGAATACCTGACCGTGATGAGCGCCGGGGCTTATGGTTTTTCCATGGGTTCGAATTACAATTCTCGACCTCGCCCACCGGAGGTTCTCGTCAGAGGAGACCAGTACTTCATCATACGGCAGCGAGAGACTTGGGATGATCTGATCCGGGGAGAATCGGTTCCCGATCTTCTGAACCCCGGACTATCGCTGTCCTGAGGAGATGTCCAAAAATAGACTTCTTCTTTTACCACGAAGAACACGAAGGATACGAAGTGATTTCTTCGTGATCTTCGTGTCCTTCGTGGTTTGAAATGAGGTCAAAATAAGTGCAGGTTATTTATGGACGGACCCCTAAGGCGAGGAGCGGAGAGGAAAATCGTACCATGGCATGGAGCAACGTTTGAAGATGATAAGACTCGAAAGTCCCATCTCTTTTTTTAAGATGACCGGCAGCGGCAATGATTTTATTGTCATCGACAACCGGTCGCGGCTGATCGATGCTGATCAGTGTCGAGATCTGGTGCGCCTCGCCTGTCGCAGGAAGCTTTCGGTGGGAGCCGATGGCCTTATCCTGATCGAAAACGACGCCGAAGTGGCCTTCAGGTGGCGGTTTTTCAACGCTGACGGCAGTGAGGCTGATATGTGCGGCAATGGCGCCCGCTGTGCGGCGCGATTTGCTCATCTCAAGGGTATTGCGCCCAGCCAAGAGATGGCTTTCCGGACATTGGCCGGCATCATCCAGGCGGAAATCATCGGGGAGAGAGTAAAAATTCGCATGACTTCTCCCCATAGTCTGAAAATGGGTATCTCCTTGCAAGTGGAAAATGACTCTTTTCCCCTGCACTTTATCGACACCGGTGTCCCTCATGTGGTGCACTTTATGGCCGACAAAACGGCGCTCGAAACGATCGATGTTTTCCACCTGGGCCGTGTTCTCCGTTATCATTCTCAATTTCAACCCGCTGGAACGAATGCAAATTTTGCCGTGATTTTCGATCGCCATCACATGGCCGTCCGTACTTATGAACGTGGAGTTGAAGCAGAGACCCTCGCCTGCGGCACGGGTTCCATCGCCTCCGTCTTGATAGCGGCGGCCAAGAAGCTGGTGAGTTCCCCTGTAGAAGTGCTGACTCAAAGCGGGGAAACCCTGAGCATTCATTTTGAGCAACGGAATAACCGGGGTCTGCCGGAATTTGCCGAAGTCTACCTGGAAGGAGATGCAAAGGTCGTTTACGAAGCCAAGCTCTGGGATGAAACTCTAGGATAATAAGGGAGAGCACCATGTTTCAAGGCGCGATGGTGGCCATTGTGACACCATTTAAGGACGGTCAGGTTGACGAAGCGTCACTGCGGCAACTGATTGAGTTTCAAATTGCCGGCGGCACGCGCGGCATAGTCCCTTGCGGAACCACGGGGGAATCCGCGACCCTTTCCTTCCAAGAACACGAACGGGTTATAGAGATCACGGTTGAACAGGTTAACAAGCGGGTCCCAGTCATCGCCGGGACGGGGTCCAACAATACCGAAGAGGCCATCCGCCTGACTCAGCATGCCAGGAATGCCGGAGCAGATGGTGCGCTGATGATCAGTCCCTACTACAACAAGCCTACTCAGGAAGGCTTATACCTTCATTTTAAAGCGGTCGCTGAGAAGGTGGATATCCCGATCATCCTGTACAATATCCCGGGCCGCACTGCGGTCAACATGGAACCGGGCACCATTGCCCGGCTGGCCAAAATTGACAATATCGTCGGCGTCAAAGAAGCTTCCGGCAGCATGAAACAGATCACGGATATCATTGCGCTTTGCGATGAGCGTTTTGTGGTGGTCTCGGGAGAGGATTACCTGACCTATCCACTGATTTGCGTCGGCGGCAAGGGCGTCATCTCCGTGACCTCCAATATTGCCCCTCGCGATATGGCTGATCTCTGCAACCTTTCCCTGGAAGGGAAATTCAGCGAGGCGCAAAAGCTGTATTACCGGTTGCTGCCCTTGTGTCACGCCCTCTTCTATGAAACCAATCCGGCGCCGGTCAAAGCAGCGCTGTTTATGATGAAAAAGATTGCCAGTGAGGAAGTTCGTTTGCCCCTGGCTCCCATGTCTGAAACCAATCGCGAACGTTTGCGCAGCGATTTACAGGCCTATGGTCTAATCTAAGAGGAGCGCATGATGGTTCGAGCGGCGGTTGCCGGCATCGGCGGCAGGATGGGGTCCAGGATTGCCCAGATGGTTCGAGAGACCGAGGGGGTCGAGCTGATTGGTGTCTTTGAACACTCCGCGCATCCTGCTGTGGGAAAGGACATTGCCGAGATTATCGGCGGAAGTCCAACCGGCATGATAATCTCCGGAAATATGGAAGAGGCTCTTGGAGAAGCGGATGTCGTGATTGACTTCACCAACGCTTCGGCATCACTTGGCCATCTGCAGGTGGCTGCGGCAAGGAAGGTCCCCATGGTTGTGGGATCCACGGGTTTCAGCGGCGACCAAATGGAGCAGGCGCGTGAACTGAGCAGGAATTTCCCATGCGTCCTCACTCCCAATATGAGCATGGGGGTCAACGTGCTCTTTAAGGTCGTGGCTGATGTCGCACGCTTGCTGGGTGGCGGATTCGACGTCGAAATTGTGGAAGCGCACCATCGGTTCAAGAAGGACGCCCCGAGCGGCACCGCGCTGAAGCTGGCGCAGATCGTAGCCGGAGCGCTTGAGCGCGAACTTGATCAGGTGGGAGTCTATGCGCGACATGGTTTGATCGGCGAGCGCACCGGCCAGGAAATCGGGATTCAGACGCTTCGCGGTGGCGACATCGTAGGAGAACATACGGTGTTGTTTGCCGGCCTCGGCGAAAGAATAGAGCTCACCCATCGGGCTCACAGCCGCGACAATTTCGCCCGTGGCGCCATCCGCGCCGCCCTCTGGGTGGTCCAGCAGCCGCCCGGCCTCTACGACATGCAGCACGTGTTGGGAATCAGATAAATGTCCTGACCCAACACTATTTTTCGGAGGAATGAATGACACTTGCTAAAGCAGAGCGGCTGAAGCATCTTCCCCCATATCTATTCCAGGAGATCGATCGCCTGAAGGCCGACCTTCTTGCCAAGGGCGTGGACGTTATCAATCTGGGAGTGGGAGACCCTGATCTTCCCACTCCCGGCCATATCATTGACAGGCTGCAGGAAGCCGCTGAAGATCCATCAACCCATCAATATCCCTCCTATTCCGGAATGAATGACTTTCGGATAAGCGTCGCCGGATGGTACCAGCGGCGCTTCGGTGTGGAGCTGGACCCGTTGCGTGAGGTGCTGACGCTGATCGGGTCCAAAGAGGGTATTGCCCATTTTCCCCTGGCCTTTATCAATCCGGGTGATCTGGCTCTCGTACCGACTCCGGCCTATCCCGTTTATCAGGTAGCGATGCTTTTTGCCGGAGGCGAATCCTATTTCATGCCCCTGGTGCGAGAGAACAACTTCCTTCCCGACTTCAGCGCCATTCCACCGGACACCGCACGCCGCGCCAAACTGATGTTCCTCAACTACCCGAATAACCCCACCGGCGCCACAGCTGAGAGAGATTTTTACGAAAAAGTGGTGGCTTTTGCCAGGGAGTATGATGTCGTCGTATGTCATGACGCTGCCTACAGTGAAATGGCGTTTGACGGTTACCGTCCCATGAGCTTTCTGGAGATTCCCGGCGCCAAAGAAGTGGCTATCGAATTTCACTCGCTTTCCAAAACTTACAACATGACCGGCTGGCGGCTTGGTTTTGCGGTGGGAAACGCCAAGCTCATCGAGGGCCTGGGGCAGGTCAAAAGCAATATCGATTCCGGCGCCTTCAATGCTGTGCAATGGGCGGGTATTGCTGCTCTTGAAGGGGACCAGCAGTGTGTCACGGAGATGCAGCAGACCTACCAGGAGAGGCGCGATGTGCTCATCGCCGGCCTTCGGCGCGTGGGCATACAACCGGTCATTCCGAAAGCTACTTTTTATGTGTGGTGCCCTACTCCACCCGGTTACACTTCGGCTGACTTCACCTCCCTTTTGTTAAAGGAATGCGGGATCGTTACCACGCCAGGCAGTGGCTTCGGAGCACCGGGAGAAGGCTACGTCCGTCTGGCTCTTACCGTAAACAAAGCGCGGATTGCCGAGGCGGTGGCGCGCATTGAAAAGCTGTCTTTTTAGGATGGAGCAGGTTCTGATCGGCTTGGGGAGCAATCTGGGAGATTCTGTGCAGATTTGTCTTGCTGCAATTGAGCGTTTGCGCAGCCACCCGCACGTATGGGTGCTCGAAAGGTCCTCATTTTACCGCACGAAACCATTGCTTCTCACCGAGCAACCCTGGTTCATCAACGGCGTCGTGCTCTGTGAAACGGACTTAAGCGCGACCGCTTTGCTCGAAGTGATCCACCAGATTGAAGGCGACTTCGGCCGTAACCGTCAAACCCGCTGGGGACCGAGGACGCTCGACCTTGATCTGCTTTCCTTTGGCGACCATCAGATCAACCTTCCATCAATTACGATTCCTCATCCACGGCTTCACGAACGACGTTTTGTCCTGGAACCGTTGCTGGAGAT
>JADGQM010000257.1 GCA_017881795.1 Syntrophobacteraceae bacterium | reverse complement strand
GGAAGCTGTGATCGAAGGGGAATCATTCGCTGCTGAGGAAACCAAGGCGGAGGTTTTCGCTCTGCCAGGTGAACCACCTGCCGAAGCGAGTGATTCCTTGGATGAATTCATTGCTCAGCTTGAGAGCAGGTTGGTTGACGCCATTCGGGAAGTTGTTGAATCCAGGTTGCCCGAGATGGTCCGCACGATATTGAAAGAAGAGATTGAACGACTGAAAAATGAGGAAGAGCTGGAAGCGTAATCGACCACTTGGCATGGAGCACGAGGGAGCACTTCCATGAGTGATGGCAATTTGCCCAAAGCATACGCATTTCATGAAGTAGAACCGCACTGGTACGCCTACTGGGAGCAGGGGGGATTGTTTCACGCCGGTCTTGATGGGATAAAGCCACCGTACAGCATTGTCATCCCGCCTCCCAATGTGACTGGGCAACTGCACATGGGGCATGCCCTCAATAACACCCTCCAGGATATTCTTTGCCGCTACAAACGGTTGACGGGATTTGAAGTGCTCTGGGTGCCCGGGGCCGATCACGCCGGGATTGCAACCCAGAATGTGGTGGAACGGCATCTTTCCGCAGAGGGGCTCACCCGCCATCAGTTGGGACGAGAGGCTTTCCTGGAAAGTGTCTGGCGATGGAAGGAAAAGTACGGGGGCATCATCATTAATCAGCTAAAGCGCCTGGGGGCGTCCTGCGATTGGGAACGTGAACGCTTCACGATGGATGAGGGCCTGTCGCAGGCGGTCCGGCAGGTTTTTGTGAGCCTCTATCAGGATGGGCTCATCTACCGTGGCAAGCGGATGATCAATTGGTGTCCTCGCTGCATGACAGCCCTGGCCAATATCGAAGTTGAGGGCGAGGAACTCGACGGGCATCTGTATTATGTGCGTTACCCGGTGGTCAGCGGCAAGGGGGCGCTGGTAGTTGCCACCACGCGACCGGAAACCATGCTTGGTGACACCGCCGTGGCAGTCCACCCGGATGACCCGCGGTATAAGGCCTACCTCGGTCAAAAGGTGGTGTTGCCTTTGGTGGAGCGACGCCTGCCGGTAATCGGCGACACCTATGTCGACCGAGAATTCGGGACGGGCGCTCTGAAGATCACCCCGGCTCATGATTTCAATGACTTCGAGGTGGCCCGCAAACACCAACTGGAACTGGTGCAGGTCATTAACGAAGATGGAACCATGAGTGCGGAAGCCGGACCTTATGCAGGGATGGAGCGGTATGCCTGCCGCAAACGGATTGTGAAAGATCTGGAAAAAGGCGGGTTCCTCGCAAAAGTGGAGCGCTACAAACACCGCGTCGGTCACTGCTATCGCTGCCAGAGTGTGGTGGAACCCATGCTCTCTCTCCAGTGGTTTGTGGCGACCAGGCCCCTTGCCGAAAAGTCCATGGCTGCTGTGCGAGAAGGCAAGACGCGAATCATTCCAGTGAAGTGGGAAAAGGACTACTTCAACTGGATGGAAAACCTGGAGGACTGGTGCATCAGCAGACAGATCTGGTGGGGGCACAGAATTCCTGCGTGGTACTGTCGGCGCTGTGGGGAAGTGATCGTTTCCAGTGATGCACCCGCAGCCTGTACGAGCTGCGACAATGATGAACTGGAACAGGACCCTGATGTGCTCGACACCTGGTTCAGTTCCGCGCTCTGGCCGTTCTCCACGATGGGATGGCCCAAGGAAACCCAGGAGCTGAAAACCTTTTATCCCACCTCGGTGCTGGTGACGGCTTTTGATATCCTCTTTTTCTGGGTGGCGCGCATGATGATGATGGGCCTCCATTTTATGCACGAGGCGCCGTTCCGCGACGTGTATGTACATGCACTCGTGAGGGATACGCAGGGCAAGAAAATGAGCAAGTCCAAGGGCAATGTGATCGATCCTCTGGTCATGATGGATGAATATGGCACCGACGCTCTGCGGTTCACGCTCACTGCTCTGGCCGTACAAGGGAGAGACGTCAAACTTTCTGAGGAACGTATTGAAGGCTACAAGCATTTTGTAAACAAGATCTGGAATGCGTCGCGACTGGTGCTGATGAATCTCGAAGGTTTGAGGGAACTGCCTGAGCTCCCCCCACAACCCCGGAAACTCATGCACCGGTGGATTCTGAGCAGACTCCAGCAGGTCGTCAGCGAGGTCCGGGAGGCGATTGAGGGCTATCATTTCAACCAGTACGCCCACGTTCTTTATCAGTTTGTATGGCATGAATACTGCGACTGGTACCTGGAGATGATCAAGCCGGATTTTTACGGGCAGGATGCGGCGACCAAAATGACGGCGCAAACGATCGCCACCAGAGTACTTGATGCCATACTGGTTCTTCTTCATCCCGTTATGCCCTTTGTTACCGAGGAGATCTGGCAAAAATTGCCCCACACCAAGGGCAGCATCATGCAGGCGTCCTTCCCGGCCTTCGATGAGGTGCGGGTGGATGCTGACGCAGAAGAACAGATGGCCCTCATCATGGAAGTCATTAACGGGATTAGAAATATTCGCGGGGAAATGAATGTGCCACCGGCGACCCGAGTAGAGGTTATCTGCCTGGCCGCAGGTGATGCTGAAAAGCAGCTGTTGCAGGACCATGCCAACACGATTAGCGATCTCAGCCGTCTCGCTAACCTCCGGATCGCATCGGGGGGCGAGATCGAGAAACCTCGCATCGCCGCCAGTGCCGTTTCGCAACACGTAGAGATTTTTGTGCTCCTGGAGGATGTTTTGGATTTTGAGAGTGAGTCCAGGCGTCTTGAAAAAGAACTGACAAAAATGGAGCGAGAGTTTGGCTTCACTCAGAAAAAGCTGTCGAATGAGGATTATCTGCAGAAGGCTCCTGCGGGCGTAATCGAAAGTGAGCGTGAGAAAGGGGCGCGGTTGCGAGAAAAGCTTGAAAAGCTGCGGCATCAATACGAGAAGATTAAAATCCTCAAACAGAGCGCCGCGGTGAGGAAATAGCCATGGACCGAACCGACCTTTTGCTGTGGCTGGCCATCCAGGAGGACATCGGTCACGGTGATGTGACCACCGAAGCGGTCATCGATCCTGGAGTGGTGGGACAGGCTTTCGTGTTTGGAAGGGAGTCCTTTGTGCTCTCCGGATCGAGGCCTTTTCATAAGGTGTTTAACCTGATCGATCCTGGCGTTGAAGTCACCAGTTTGTTCCGGGATGGCGAAAGAATCGAGGCAAACTCGCATGCCTTCAGGCTTCAAGGGCGTATTCAGTCGTTATTGAAGGGTGAGCGCACGGCGCTCAATTTAGTGCAGCGGCTCTCTGGAATCGCCACCTTGACTCGGCGGATGGTGGACGCCATGGCCGGTGCTTCATGCCGGCTGTTGGACACCCGCAAGACCACACCCCTCTGGAGGGCCCTGGAAAAAGAGGCGGTGCGCCATGGGGGCGGAGCAAATCACCGCTTTGGCCTTTATGACGGAGTGCTCATCAAAGACAATCATATTGCCGCCGTCGGCGGGGTTCGCGAGGCAGTTCAACGAGCCCGGCAGGGAGTATCTCACACCCTGAAAGTCGAGGTGGAAGTGGAAATGTTGCAGGACCTGGAGGCGGCCATAGAGGCGGGTGCCGACGTGATTCTCCTGGATAATTTCTCACCGGAAGACATGAAAGCAGCCGTTGCGCTGACTGCCGGCCGCTGCCTGCTCGAAGCTTCCGGAGGCGTTACGCTGGATCGTATCCGGGCTATTGCCGAAACCGGCGTGGATTTCGTGAGCTGCGGCGCCCTGACTCATTCCGCAAGGGCCATCGATATCAGTATGGAATTTGCCACCGAGTGAGCTTCATCACTTTCGATTAAAAATCTATTCTCTGACCTGCCATCAAGGGGCTAAACATTCCAGCCCAGGGCATCACCGTCGGGTGGTTAAGATGGTTCGCATCTGGCATTGCCCCGAAGGGGCTAAACATTCCAGCCCAGGGCATCGCCCTGGGGAATAATGCGGTAATCATCACCCCATGGTAGCCCTGAAAGGGCGATACAAAGGACAACCCGTGCCCCAATCATTAGCCAAAATCCTCGTGCACATCGTGTTCAGCACCAAACTCCGGGCCCCCGTCCTCAATGCTGACGTTGCCCAGGAGCTTTACGCTTACCTCGCCGGCATCCTCAAACAATGCAACTCCCCGGCAATCCGCATCGGTGGGACCGCCGACCATGTCCATATCCTGTGCAACCTGTCGAGAACTCTCGCCATTGCAAATGTGGTCGAGGAGATCAAGACCGGTTCCTCGAAATGGCTGAAGACAAAAGGGCCGGAATTCCGAACCTTCCATTGGCAAAACGGCTACGGCGCGTTCTCCGTGAGCCAATCGGCGGTGGATGCCGTGGCCGGTTACATCGACAACCAGAACGAACACCACCGACGTCAATCGTTCCAAGATGAATACCGGGCGTTATTGGAACGATATCAGATGGGGTATGATGAGCGGTACGTTTGGGATTGATCCGTTTTGTTTCGCCCCTTCAGGGCTCTGGTGGTGGGTGCGGATTCGAATCCCAGGGCGTTGCCCTGGGCTCGGATGTTGAGGTCCTTCGGACCAAGGGTGTTTCGCCGATATGGAGATTGAAATGCTCGAATGCAAGGGTAAATGATATGGAGGCCCTTCGGGCCAAAGATGTCTCGCCCTGCGGTGCGATGGTCGGAGCTGGGCATGTTTCCGCCCTCCGTGGCGATGGCATGTTTCGCCGGAGGAACTGCACAAGCTTGCCATTCGTGCCTATTTGTCCGTTCTGTACACTACTTCCTGCTGAGGATAAGGGATCTCAATCTTCCCTTCCCGAAACGCCTGATGGATTTCCCGAATGATCTGGTCTCGCACCAGTCCGCGGTCGCGCGGGTCCTTGATCCAGGCCAGGAGCTCCAGTTCTACCGCCCAATCACCAAAAGCACGAAACCGCACCCTCGGCTCGGGGTCTCGAAGAATGTTTGGGTTCTCCTTCAGAGAATCGAGGATGACTCTTTCAACCTCATCCAGGTCGCTGTTGTAGGCTACTCCCAAACGACACCTCACGCGATATTGGGGAACAAGACTGGTCTCGTTGATAATCTTGGCGCCGACCATCACCGAATTGGGAACGGATACCAGAACGTCGTCCCGAGTGCGGATGCGGGTGCTGCGAATGCCGATATTGACGACCTCACCGCGCTCTCCAGCGGCCAAGACAACAAAATCGCCGATGTGATAGGGCCGATCCAGAAAGATGGTAATCCCGCCGAAGAAATCGGAAAGAGCATCCCTCGCAGCCAGGGCTCCGATCGCGGTCACCAGACCTGCTGAAGCCAGCAGTGGGCTGAGATCGAGGGACCAGATGCGGAGCATAACAAAGCAGCCTCCGATGATAAACAGGACGGTGATCAGATTGCTGACCAGGGTCAAGGTGTGGACCACATTGACTTCCTCCATGTGTTGATTGGTCAGCCTGACAAAATACGATCGGCAGATTGCGACCAGAAACCAGGTCCAGGCGATTACCGGCAGTGACTGCAACCCCGCGAGCAATTCGTCCCACCAGAAGTGCTCTTTCACACCCGCCAGTTCAATGGCGTCGTCAGCAAAGATGGCCATTGCCGTCAGGATCAGCGGCAACCAGGCGCGCTGAAGCGCCGAATGATCAGAAGTGAGGGAGCTGTAAGGGTTGCTACGCCTGACAATCTTAACCAAAGCCAGATATAGGAAATACCCCAGAGCGGTTCCGAAAAGCAGGATCAGGGCTCCATGGGCCAAGGGGTTTAACGCAAGCCAGCGTGACAGCATAGTCTTCCTCCACTTGGTTCAAAGGGTGGGAGTGATGTCTTCCGATGGAGACTCGATAAGAGCAATATCGCACGGCTCAGGCTAACGACAAGTACAGATTTCCCAACACTACTTATGTATGATAAGTAATGGGATACTGCAAGCTCCAAGAACGATGGTGGTCAGCGGCCGGTGATCAGTGATCGGAAAAAGGCCAAAATGGCAGGCAACGACCATTCTCATAGTTGGTTGTGACGGCAGGTCGTCGCGGTTTATACTTCGCACGGCCACTGATTGAGCTTTTTGTCAATTCGACCGGAGGGAGAAATCCTAACCCATCTTTACCACTCCCGAGGCGAAAACATGGTAAAAGGGGGATAAAAAGGGTCATCTAGGCATATAACATATTGATATTATTAAGTGACAATTTGTG
>JADGQM010000256.1 GCA_017881795.1 Syntrophobacteraceae bacterium | reverse complement strand
CCGAGGTCTTTGCATGGGAACAACTTAAGGCGCCGCCCGGAAACAACTTTGGCGCCGCCCCAATCTGTGGGGCAGGCTTTCCAGCCTGCCTTACAGAAATGCAAGAACCCCAGAGTGATCAACTTGTTCTTGGACAGATCCTAGCCGGAATGTTCGCGATGGAAAGGTTTCACTTCAGCGAAGCGGACCTGCAGCAGATGCACGCACTTGAGATCACCGAGGCTCAGGTGCGAGCGCAACTCGCGGTGTTCCGAAAATCCTCCGCATTCATGCGCCTGCACCGCCCCTGCACCCCAGGCGACGGCGTGCACCGGATGGCGGCCGCTGACAGCGAAAGGTATCTCGAACTTCACGCCAG
This sequence comes from Syntrophobacteraceae bacterium, assembly GCA_017881795.1. Lineage (GTDB taxonomy): Bacteria > Desulfobacterota > Syntrophobacteria > Syntrophobacterales > Syntrophobacteraceae > JADGQM01. The sequence continues at coordinate 5,830 of JADGQM010000256.1, read as the reverse complement.
GGCTGCGCAGCAAGGGCGCTTCCTGAAGTTTGTGCCCGCCTCCGGGGCGGCCACGCGAATGTTTCAGTCCCTCCTGCAGATCTACCATCTTCCTCAATATCTTGAACCGAAAGAGCTACACCGAAAAGCCAGATATGGCGTTGCCGTCGCGTGCGATTTCCTGAAATTCCTGGAGGGCATTCCCGGGTTTGCTTTCCGCCGGGATCTGGAGGAAGCTCTTGCCAAAGACGGCCTGAACCTCGACAGCCTCATCCAATCCCATCACTATCGGGCCATTCTGGACTATCTGCTGGTTGATCTCGGGCTCAACTATGGGGGCTTGCCCAAAGGCCTGCTGAAGTTTCACCGCTACCCGGAAGGATGTCGCACGGCCTTCGAGGAACACCTGGAAGAAGCGGTCGAATACGTTGTGAGTGCGGACAGGATTTGTCGTATTCATTTCACGGTTTCTCCCGAACATGAAGAGGGCTTCAGGCGGTTGGTTGAAGAGGTGGGACCGCGCTATGAAAAGCGGCATGGGGTCGCCTATGAAGTCAGCTTCTCGCACCAACACCCGTCCACCAACACCATTGCCGTAGATATGCGCGACCGCCCGTTCCGCGACCGTTTTGGGCGCCTCGTCTTCCGGCCTGGGGGGCACGGCGCGCTGCTCGAAAACGTGAGCGACCTCCAGGGGGACCTGGTTTACATCAAGAATGTTGACAACGTGATTCAGGAGCGGTTCAAGGATACGATCGGCTTCTGGAAACGGGTCCTCGGGGGATGTCTGGTAGCGATCGAGGGGGAGGTGCACGAGCATCTGCGTCGCCTGAAAGCCGGCATATCAGATGGAGAGGTTAAAGCGGCTGAGGCTTTCGCCGAAGAAAAGCTGCTGGTGCGATTTCCGAAATCCTATGCTGCCTCGTCTCTCGAAGACCGGCACGCCTTCCTGGAAAAGAAACTGGATCGGCCGATTCGCGTCTGCGGCGTCGTGCAAAATGTGGGCGAACCAGGCGGGGCCCCTTTTTGGGTGGAGGACCGCTCCGGAGAACTTTCCCTGCAGATCGTGGAAACAGCCCAGGTGGATTCCAACTCCCTGGAACAGCAGGAGATTTGGAGCTCATCCACGCATTTTAACCCCGTCGATCTCGTCTGCTCTGTCAGAAATTATGAAGGCAAGCCCTTTGACCTGAAACACTACGTGGACCACGATGCGGTTTTCATTTCGAAGAAATCCATGGAAGGGAGAACCCTCAAGGCTCTCGAACTTCCCGGTTTGTGGAACGGCGCTATGGCCGGCTGGCTTACGGTTGTCGTGGAGGTCCCAAGGATTACCTTCAATCCGGTCAAAACCGTTTTCGATCTCCTCAATCCCGAACACCAACCGGAGAGTTGATCGTTGATGGTTGATAGTTGATAGCCACTACCTACTACTCAATTGAGGTCAAATCATGGACGTGGTTTTGCTTTCGCGATTGCAATTTGCGCTCACCACCGCTTTCCACATCCTTTTTCCCACCTTGACCATTGGCCTTGCGCTCTACCTGGTGCTCGTGGAATTCCTCTGGCTGCGCACCAGGCAAGAGATCTACTACCGGATGTACCGCTTCTGGGTGAAGATCTTTGCGATCAACTTTGCCGTGGGGGTGGTCAGCGGCATTACGCTCGAGTTCGAATTCGGGACCAATTTCGCACGGTTCTCTCAGGCGGTCGCCAATGTGGTGGCCCCGCTCCTGGCCTACGAGGGCATGACGGCGTTTTTCCTCGAAGCCGGGTTTCTCGGCATTATGCTCTTCGGCTGGAACCGGGTGCCGGTAGCCATCCATTTTCTCGCCACCTGCCTGGTGGGCCTCGGCGCCATGCTATCGGCGTTCTGGATCATGGCCGCCAACGCGTGGATGCAGACCCCCGCAGGCTATGCCCTGGTGGATGGGAAGTTCATGGTGACCAGTTTCTGGGAGGCGATTTTTAACCCATCGCTGCCAACTCACCTTTCCCATATGCTGCTTGCCTCCTATGAAACAGCGGCCTTCGCCGTGGCCGGGATCAGTGGTTATTTTCTGCTCAAGGGAAGCCATGAGGACTTCTACCGAAGGTCTCTCACCGTCGCCCTGGCGCTCGCTTTCCTGATGGCGCCGCTCCAGGTTTTCGTAGGTGATCGGAAAGGGCTGACCGTAGCGCGCCACCAACCGGCCAAACTGGCTGCCATCGAAGGGCACTGGGAAACCAATGTGGGGCAGGGCGCACCGCTGTTGCTGTTGGCGATCCCGGACATGGCGGAAGCGCGCAACCATCTGGAGGTCGGCATCCCCAATGGGCTCAGTCTGTTGATCACCCATTCCCTGAAGGGCACGATTCCAGGTTTGAAAGAATTTCCCCCCGAGGATCGTCCCAATGCATTGCTTGTCTTTTGGACTTTCCGGCTGATGGCGGGCATCGGCTTCCTCATGTTCGGCATCATGGTGTGGGGTGGCTTCCTCTGGTGGCGGAAGCGCCTCTTCGAGTGTCGAGTGTTTCTCAAGGCTTTGGTCTTTGCTCAACCGCTTGGCTTTATCGCCACCGTCACCGGTTGGGTCACCGCCGAAGCAGGGAGGCAGCCGTGGGTGGTTTATGGGTTGATGCGCACGACCGATGGTGTCTCCCCGATCGCCGCCGGCAACGTTGTCTGGTCGCTCACCCTGTTCGTGTGCTTCTTCGGGCTCATCGGCGCCAGTTATTTTTATTACGTCCTGAAAACTCTGCGCCTCGGACCCGACCTGACCAGTCCCCTTCCTCCGGTGCAGCGGCCCAGTGGTATGCCGCCGCCCGAAGAGCAACTGGAAGCCATGGAGGCCGCCTGATGACGCTCATTCACCTCTGGCTCTGCCTGGTAGGCCTGGTAATCCTTCTCTATGTGGTGCTCGATGGCTTCAGCCTCGGTGTGGCGCTGCTCTTTCCTTCGGCGCGGGACGAGACCGAGCGCGATATCCTGATGAGCAGCATCGCCCCGGTTTGGGACGCCAACCAGACCTGGCTGGTATTCGGCGGGGGCGCCCTCTTCGCCAGTTTTCCCGTCGTGTACGCGGTGCTCTTTAGCGCCCTCTATATTCCGCTTCTGAGTTTTATCTTCGGGCTGATTTTCCGGGGCGTTGCGTTCGAATTCAGGGCCAACTCAACGCACAAGACGGCCTGGAACCGAGCCTTCTTCTGCGGCAGCCTGGTGGCGGTATTGGCCCAGGGGATCACCCTGGGCGGTTTCCTCTCGGGAACACAAGTCGTCGGCCTGCACTTCGCCGGAGGTCCGTTCGACTGGTTGAATCCCTTTTCGGTTATGGTGGGGCTGGCCCTGGTTTGCGGGTACATGCTCCTTGGCTCCACCTACCTCCTCATTAAGACGACGGGCGCCGTGCAGGACCGGGCCTGGCGCCAGGCCCGCCTGGCAGCGCTGATAGTGGCGGGCTTCATGATGGTGGTGACCGTCTGGACCCCCTATCACGACCCGACCTTCCTGGCCCGATGGCTCAGTCCACCCCGCCTCTACTTCATCTGGACGTTTCCTCTGCTCGGGGCGATTGCCTTCTTCTCACTCCTTAAAAACCTCAGAGATCGCAACGAAATCAGGCCCTTCATCTGGAGTGCGCTCCTCTTTGTTTCCGCTTACCTCGGACTCCTTGCCGGGCTCTATCCCTATGCCATTCCACCGAGCGTCACCGTGTACGATGCGGCAGCGCAACGCGAGACCCTCATTTTTACCCTCTGGGGTGTGTGCCTGGTGTTGCCTGCCGTGCTGATCTACACGGGCTACAGCTACTGGGTGTTCCGCGGCAAAGTGCAGTCCGGGGACGGGTATCATTAGATCATGATCATTCTTACCTGCCCGGGCTGTACCAGGTAGATTTGCCCCTGCCATGGGGAACCAGGCGGCCCTGCTTGACGAGTTGCCGCAGGTGGACTTTCGCAGTATTTCGGTTGACCTCGAGCAGCGTTATGGCATCGGCGATCGTCATCCGACCGCGTTCCTTGACCAGCACCAGTAATTTTTCAGCAACGGGCGGCAGCTTTTCCAGACGCCGCTCGCGTTCCACTTTGCGGAGCAGGATGTCTTTCTGCTGTTTCAGGGTATACAGGAAGAAGTGGACCCAGACGTCCAGATTTTCATGCTCAGTCCTGATGAATTTCTGGGATGTGCGGAGCGCCAGATAGTAGGCATCCTTGTTCTCTTCCACGATGCGTTCGATTGAGCTGTAAGGAACATAACTATAGCCGCACTTGAGGAGCAGGAGCGTCGTCACCATGCGTGAGAAGCGGCCGTTGCCATCCTGGAATGGGTGAATTGCCAGAAAGTGGACCACGAAGATGGCAATCACCAGGAGGGGGTGCAGTTCCCGTTGGGTGAGAGCTGTTGCCGTCCACGCCACCAACTCGGTCATGAGACGCGGCGTATCCAGTGGCGAGGCCGTCTCGAAGATGACCCCCAGGCTCCCGCCGTCAGTGTCGAAGGCTTCCACATGGTTGGCTAGCTTCTTGTAATGTCCTCGATGATGGCTGTCCCTGGCGCTGTACTTGAGCAGCATACCGTGGAGCTGCTTGAGGTGGTTCTCGGTAAATGGAATGTGCTCGAATGATTCGAAGACGGTGTTCATGGTTTCAGCGTACCCAGCCACCTCTTGCTCGTCCCGGGAACGGAACGAATGCATCTCCAGGTTCGCCAGCAACGTCTCAACCTCGTGGTCAGAAAGCCTGGCGCCCTCGATGCGGGTGGAAGAACCCACTGATTCTATGGTGGCAACCTTGCGCAGCGACGCGAGTTTTTCGGGGGCCAGCCTGCCCAGAGCTTCCCAGCGCCCTTTGAACTCATCCAGTTCGGTAATGAGGTTCAGTACTTGCGCGTCTATGGTAAAGGAATCGATGGAAACCATGGAACATCCTTTTTACCCGCAATTATACCCATAAACACCCAAATAACAACGCACAATTTTACCCGAATTCACCCGATCCAATCTCTCTCTGAGTAACTTCTCAATTACCGCAGGATCACAACGAACCATGGAAGCCCCGGGTCGTCATTCCCGCATTCTTGAGATCTCTCGGAAATCTAACATATTGAATTAAAATAATATTTAGGCCAGAGCAGAAGGCTTTCAATCACTTTTTTGGGTCGCTTGCACAGCTCTCGGAAATTCCTTCGAGGCAGGCGGGCGGCCTTTCGGTCCTCCGGTCATGCCGCCACGCAACCCGGCAAGCATGCCCACCCCCTCCTCATTCCGGCGCCGCTACATTTTCCACGGGACAGCCGCGCTCGTGCAGGTTATAGTGACAATGAGCTCATGCCCAGCTTCCGAGGCGGGGCCATGGAACGTTGGACAACACTCATCGGGCGACCGCCACGGCGGGTTAGAAACCGTGACCCGCCTGCGGTGGAATCGTTTTAGGCCGGTTTGGCGGAGGCTAATCCGGAGGGCGGATTCTTTTCCTCGCTCTTGGCGCTCAAACCTGCTCTATTCTCCGTTGCCATCGGTCAACCCACGGTCCTCATAGTATCCCCGAACATGTCTCCATGTCCCTTTCTTGCGATGTCAAAACGGCGCTCTCATGTGCATGCATGAAGCTGGACGCCGCTCCTTACCACTGGCGTCTGCATACTGCCCCCCCGACCACGATCCCAAACGAGCCCCCAAAGCAACTGGGGGATTGCCCTCCGCGATTAAGAACGAACACCCCACAACCACTCATTCTTAACAGAAAGGAGGTGAATCCCCCATGCTGCATGAGGCCTATCTGCAGCACCTACAATCCTATTTTCTCTCATCCTGTGACGATCGTCAATTCTGGAAAACCCTGGAAACTTACGCCAGGGAGCTCATGATCATGG
>JADGQM010000255.1 GCA_017881795.1 Syntrophobacteraceae bacterium | reverse complement strand
TTTGATCACGTTGGTGAACGTATAGCTCGTCACTGCTCCCACCGAAGCCCCGTCCACCAGCACATCCGCCACATGGTAGTTGGTCGCCGGGGTCATGGTAAAAGTCTGGTTGGCGCCATAACTTACCGTCACCGCGACCGAAGGCGTGATCGAGCCATTGGCTCCGGCCGAGGGAGTGATCGTGTAGGTGATCAGCAGCGTCGCCGTGAAATCCTGTCCCGTAACATCTGCATTGCTGATTGTGGCCTGTTTACTCAGAGGAGTGAAGGTGTATCCCGTCTTACTCGGAGTGACGGTATACGCGCCGTTGGCAAGTCCGGAGAAACTGTAAGTCCCGTTGCTGTCGGTTGTGGCGCTCTTCGAGGCCATGCCAGTGAGATTGATCGTGACTCCGGAAAGAGCAGTCCCTCCGCTCTCCACGGTTCCGGAGATCATGTAGGTGATCAGCGTCGCCGTGAAATCCTGTCCCGCAAGATCTGCATTGCTGATTGTGGCCTGTTTGCTCAGAGGAATGAAGGTGTATCCCGTCTTGCTGGGAGTGACGGTATACGCGCCGTTGGCAAGTCCGGAGAAACTGTAATTCCCGTTGCTGTCGGTTGTGATGCTCGCCGTGGCCGCGCCAGTGAGATCAATGGTGACTCCTGAGAGAGCAGTCCCTCCGCTCGTCACGGTCCCGGAAATCGTATAGGTGACCTGGGGTGTTGTGACTGTAATGTAATTGTTCTTCGTCTCGGTATCATTCCCCCCGTCGTCAAAGATGGTCAGACTCACTGCGTAACTACCGGGCGCCATATAAGTGTGGCTCGGGTTTTGCGCAGTAGTGGCATTACCATCACCAAAATCCCAGGACCAGCTCGAGATCGTGCCGTGGGACAGGTCAGTGAACATGACCGTGAGGGGATAGACACCAGTCGTTGGAGTGGCGATGAAATCAGCCAACAGCTCATCATGCTTGCGCTTAAAGGCAATAGATCCTCCCGTGTCAGCCTTATTAAGCTTGGTTACAAAGGCATCAGATCCTCCCGCGTTAATCCTCATGAAGGCGCTTGCCGTCAAGGGAAAATCGGGAGACGAAGTCTTTCCGGTGACGTAGATCTCACCCTTGGCGTCTAAAGCAATGCTATAGCCGGTGTCATCTGCCTTGCCCCCAAGGAAGGTGGAGAAATCTAATCGATCTCCCGCGGCATTGAGCCATGCGACGAAAGCATCGGAGTTTCCCCCGCCATAACCACTCTGGACAGGCTCAATGATGGGGAAATTCCCAGAGGTTTGGCCAGTAACGTAAACCTTACCGTTACCATCTAAGGCAATGGCGTAACCTGTATCGTTTCCATCGCCTCCGAGAAACGTAGAATAAGAAAGGGTGTCTCCTGTGGGGTCCAGTTTGGTGACAAAGAGATCGGATCCTCCGCCCCCGAAAGTGCTCTGCACGGCATTGGCCAGGTGAAAGTCGTTAGCTGAAGACGTTTTCCCGGTAATATAGGCACTGCCAGTGCCGTCAATAGCAATACCCCGACCGACATCAGCGCCGCTGCCACCCAGGTAAGTAGAGTAACTGGGCAGACCCGACTTGCCGTCGATTTTCACGACAAAGGCATCGGAAGCCCCACCACCATAAATATTCTGCACCCCACCGACTGTTGGAAAGTCTGTTGAGGAAGTTTCTCCCGTTACGTATAGGCTTCCGTTACCATCCACAGCGATGCTGTAACCAGCATCGCTGTCATTGCCCCCGATGAATATCGAATACTCAAGTGAATTTCCAAGGTTACCCAGTTTCGTTATGAAAGCATCGGAAGATCCACCGCCATAAGTGCTCTGGAAAACACCCATGGGGGTTGGGAAATCGGGAGAAGCCGTCTCGCCGGTCACATAAGCCTGACCGTCCTTGTCCACCGCAATCCCCCGGCCGATGTCATTTTGAGCGCCTCCGAGATAGGTCGAGTAGACCAAAGAACCGGTCGCGTTCAACTTGACCACAAAGGCATCGGATGATCCCTGGCCCCCAAGGGCACCGGAAAAAGGATCTTTTGTAGGAAAATCGGGAGAGGTGGTCTGTCCTGTTATGTACGCGCAGCCTGTTTGATCCACGGCGATGCCGTAACCGGATTCCGTGTCATTGCCTCCAAGGTAGGTGGAGTAATCGAGTTTGTCACCCGTCGCATCGAGCTTCGTAACAAACACATCGGCGCTTCCACCCATAAACAGGCTTTGCGACGGCGATTCGGTGGGCAGGTCGGATGATGAAGTCCTTCCTGTCAAATAGGCTCCACCTTGAGCATCAACCGCGATGGCATAGCCCGCATCGCTTCCGGAGCCACCGAGGTAAGTGGAATAAACCAGTACCGGGTCGATAGTGAGAGGGTAGTCTCTGTTATAGGCGGCCACTTGGAACCCAAAGACAAAGTCGGGATTGTCCTGTGACGCATTCTGAGGCTGAGGTTCAATACTAAAATTTCCTGCAACCTCAAAATGTTTCCCATCGATTTCCTGATAGGCTACAGGCTTTTTATGGACCAGCATGCCCCCGTCCGGAAGCCGTAAACACAGATCTCCCTCTTCCGTGGTGATAAGACCTTGAAATCCTCTGTAACCAAACTTGACCTGGGATGGATCGGCGCCGGGCTTTATGATGACATCGTATTCCAGTTTCTGATTGGACCCATAAAACCTGAGATCGATGCCCGGATAAGCGTCATGATACACAACGGATTTATATGTAGGAATATTGGTCTTCCACTTCGCGGGATCTCTCCCGATGAAGTAGTTCACTCTACCGTCCTGCTGTTCCTGACCTTCGATCCTGATATTTTTTTGAATGCCAAGCGGCAGGAGCTGTACCCGAGCGAATTCGGCGCCCTTGTTGCGCCGCCTTAAATCTGGTGTTTGGGTAGATCTGGCAATGGACTCACCTTCAGACGAATGAACAGACCGGTCTGCATTCCTTTCAAAGCTGAAAACAATTTCTTCCTTAGAAAAGAAAATGGAATGCCCCAGCCCCTTTTCGTAATATTTCACCTCATTATTGAGCTGCCCTTCGTTTTTGATAAAATACAGGGGAAGTTGGCCATACCGGTCAGTTCGCGGAATTTCCTCTGCCTCCCTTGGCATTGTCAACGACAAACCAACGAAGACGAGGGCGCAAAAGATGCTAATTAGCCATGCTGAGAGATGGCTGCCTGATGACTGGCTCGACAATAAACGAAACATCATTAGGCGTTTGGTCATCGCTCTCATTTTGTGCATCCCCCCTGGTGGTGCTTTGCAGAAATCGGGATAACCCCAACACACGATCCTGACGTTTATTGCATCTGGCTTCTACCTGGACTCCGCGATATACACATTGAGTCGACGTTTAGTCACGTCTCTAGCGCTTATTCCATCTCGCTTCGAATCAAACTCTGCGGTCACCGTAAGAGATTTCAATGGAACACGCTGAGCATTCATCCAGTCTGCGATGTCCTTAGCGTGAGCAACGCCGTTTGGCCCCTCCATGCGGGTGATGACCTTGAGCCGATCTTGAAGAGTCGCAGAGACTCCTTTGGCGAGATCATCAATCATATTTGTTGCCTTTTGTCTTTCTACGCAACATTTCCAGCTTATCCACTTAGTCACCGCACGTCAAGGTGCAACTTGGACTGCCAACCATGCGCATCCCCAGCGTCGGGCGCATCTTTTTGACATGATCACGAAAACCTGTTAAGTAGCCCAGCAGATCGCTCAAGGTTGGAGCAAAGGCAGCGCGCTCAGGGGATAAGCCAGAGCTTCAAGTAGCATCAATATGTTGAGGTAATTTGAGGTAATTTATGGAAGACAGCACATTGCGATCACCGCTACCATCACGGAACCCACTCCAACCCGTCCTCGATTTGCTTCAGGGTGGGAGTCCCGACGCTATTTGCCGCACTTATGGGATCACTCGGGAGGAGCTCGAGAAAAGTCTTGAAGCTTACCAGACCTCCCGACGTCAACTCGTCTTTGCGCAGGAGGTGAGCGGTGGGAAGGCAGGAAGAAATGAGCCCTGTCCTTGTGGTTCCGGCAAAAAGTATAAGAAATGCTGTCTCCCCAAACACGAGGAAGCAAGGCAGAACCTCCCCCGGGACCAGGTGCGGGAATTAGAGGACCGGACGAAAACTCGAGAAAAACTCGAAGAGGATGTCAAGAAGGGATTCGATCTCCTGTTTTTCCAGGATTTTGGAAGAGCCCAGAGGCTTGCCCGACGTCTTCTGGAATCCTACCCTGAAGATGATCGCCTTCATGACATCCTCGTGACCTCCTCTTTTGCGGCGGGTGATTATGATGATGCGTTTACCGCATGCCGTCAGCGCTGGCAGGTGGCTCTCGAAGAGCGGGATTTCTTCCAGGAAAAGGGCTATCACAAAAGAGAGGGGAGTGCTCCCGGGCAACTGGTTCATTTCTACCCCCCCTCAACCTGGCTTGAGAAGTTTTGGATCGCTCAGCGAGCACGTGCTTACCGCGAAATCTTTCCAGCCGTTGCGGGCTCCTCTCTCGCGGCGGTTGCGAAGGAACTGACCCTCGCCAATGACGCTCAGCGTTTCCCGGCCCGCCAGCAGGATGGCTACCAGATTCGTAGACAAGGGCTGGCCTCGGTTTTGGAACGACTTGAGCGCGAGGGACCCGGCGCAATTCCTTACCTCCTGCCTCTCACCTATTCCTTTTCCTGGGCCAGCCTGTTTGTCCCGGATCTTCTGCGCGCGTATGGCACGGATGAAAGCATCAAACTGCTGGCCGAACTCTCGATGTTTCGTCTGCCCTATTTTGCCCAGAAATGCCTTACCAATCTTGAAAGTTTCGGGGAGCAAGCCGTACCTATCATTGACCGTATCCTCCACGAAAATCCTGCCTTCGATGAGCTAAAGGGGGGGCTGATTAAGGTCCTGGGAAATATACCCGTCCCCGGCAGCGTTGCGATTTTGGAAAGGCTTGTCGATCATGAAAATATCTATGTGGTTAAGTGGGTCGCAGAGGCTTTGGAACGTCTTGACGGCCCTCAAAGCCAGCCCCATCTCCTGAGGGCGAGAGAGCGACTGGCTTCTTTGGACAGGGTTGCCGGGCTGTTCCCGGAGTTGGTGGGGAATATTAATACATAGATTCGCAGGTCTGTCCTTCATCACCTCACCACGTACCCGAAAACCTTGAGGAGCGTCAGCGGATGACCCCTGATCCTCAATCCCCAAAATCAAAACATGTGAGGGAAGCTCTCGCGGTTTTTTTCTCCGGCATTCCACCCGCTTGGTCTCACAACTGTCGGCGTGATCGGACAAGTTCCTGAATGGCCAGTTCCTCTGCGCGCAATTCGACTCTTTCGACGATAGCCGGATCCATCACGATATCGTCAGGCCAGGGCCGATGGTGATCGTCTTCGGGTCCCTTCCTGGTGGCGTCGATGACCATTCGCCTGTCATGCCTAATGATGTCGCGCTTGGGATCGACGTTATTGAAGGCCTTCCACAACACCAGCGAAGAATCTCTGAGAGCTATAGAAGCATCGTAAAGGATGATTATGGAAAAGGGCTTCAGAGCATCATGGCTCAGGAGTCTTTCGGCTAAATTGCGACCGGTATGGCGCCCATCCTTTCGGAAATTCAACAGGAGCAACCGATTCTTGACCTCCATCAGGGGAACATGGAAAGCCGCCAGGAGCGGGGAGATCTCCCGCAAGGCTTGCTCAATAAGCGTCTGCGAGGGCATGGGCAACGGTTCGGCCAGGCTGGGACGATGCCTCTCCTCGGCCAGACGGCTCGTGGCGTCAATGCCGAGCTTTGCTCCAAAAAGGGGTTCGGGAGCGCTGTGGTCCAACACATCGAGAACACCTTCCGATACATAGAGATCTGATTCGAGGTCAACTTCGTTCAGAAGGGTCTCAAGAACATGTTGAGGCGCCGTCAAATCCACCTTTGAATCCAATATGATCAAGGCCTTACAGAAGCTCATCTGGCCCTGCCCCCACAAGGCGCTCATCACACGGCGGGCATGGCCGGGGTATTCCTTCTCAATGGAAATGAGGGTGATGTTATGAAAAACTCCTTCCCATGGCATCCAGAAATCACGAATTTCCGGCAGCACGGCATTGAGCAGAGGCAAGAAAATCTTTTCCGTGGCTTTGGCAAGATAACAGTCCTCCATCGGCGGGCGTCCCACAAGGGTTGCCGCATATACCGGATGGCGACGGTGGGTTATGGCGGTTAAATGGAAGACGGGATATTCTCCAA
>JADGQM010000254.1 GCA_017881795.1 Syntrophobacteraceae bacterium | reverse complement strand
GTACGCCCGGTTGGCCCTGCCCATCGGATCGCATCCAGGGAGGGCACGCCTGGATACTGGTCTGAATACGCCCTTTGATGAGCTGGAAAAACCGGGTCCGCTGCGCTGGACTCAAAAGACTATTAGGAGCAGCGCGATTGAAGGGAGGCCGTCGTGCGGCTGATGAGCCCTTCAACCGCTTTAGGCGTAATACCCAGGATCTGGCAATCTCGACATAGCTTAATCCCCCACAACGTCTGAGGATCATGGCTGCCTTTTGGTTGGGCGGTAGGGCTCGAGCGCTCTGCGGGCTTGGGCTCTCCGCTCTCTCTCGATGAGCGTTTCGGTAGGACCTAGCGATGGGTCCACCACCTCCGGGATATCGTCTATGCTGGTGAGTTGTTTCTTGCGGGTGCGGTCAATGCAAAGGTGGGTCACAGTGCGACAGAAATAGGTGGCGCAGGACGATTTCGCTGAATGCTTTCGAATCCCCATCGGCCACGACCTACAGGTGAAGGCCTATATTCAGTGCGTCCCTTTCACGTCGTGAACACCCAGCCCTCCCGAAGAGAATTGCGTGACAATGATTTCGTAGAATTTCTTCTTTTGTGATGGCGTAAGCAATTCCTTCTCCTCCAGAATATGCTCGATGACCTCGCGCTCGAGTTCCGACTGATGTTCAAGGACCTGCTTAGCTACTTTATAGATCTCGTTCCTATCGGTGGGCTCCGAGAAAAGCAGCTTCGCAAGCTCCGCTCGTTCGCGCCGGAGATTCTGCCTGACTCCCTGAATCTTTGGCAGAAAAGTCTGCCGAATCTCCTGAACTGTCTCCCGCTGCTCCTCAGAAAGGTCGGGGATGAGATCCAAATAACCTTTGATCTTCGACGCATCAGCTCGATTCTGCCTGGAGTAAGTGTAGAGGCCGTACAGTATAGCCGCAGCCAGAAGCAGGGCTGCAAAAAACCCGGTAAGGAATGCATAGGGCATGGTCATGTCAACATCCTCAATTCGCCTGCTCAAGAAGTGTGAAGTAGATGAAGCTCAAAGAAAGCGGCGGGCAGTCGTTGAACTCATCGAGAGTGCGCGTATACGGGCCGGCGCCTGGCTCAAAGAGGCTGAAAATCGCCTCTGAGACCCGCATCACCGCACGCTTTAGGCGGGACGCGAAGGGGACGCCCGCTCCGCTTGAAACATCCGATGCGCGTATCGCGGCACTGACCACACGAGAAGCAAAATCCCCACTCGGATCGATCTTTGGCAGTCCATGGACCAGGTTATCCACTTCCCTGAATCCATGCAGAAATTCCAGGCACTCTGGACAACCCTCAAGGTGCTCCTTAATGAGGTGAGATGTTGCAGCATCCAACTCATCATCCATGTATGCAGAGAATTTCCTCGTGATCTGAGAGCAATTCATCCGTTTCACCCTTTTATTTTTTCTTAAGTTGTCGCCTGAGACTTGTTCGAGCCCTGAATAGCAGCGACTCCACGCTTTGAACACTCACCTCGAGAATATCTGCGATCTCCCGGTAGGATAAGTTCTCATTGATGCGGAGGAGCAGTGCTGCCTTTTGATTTTCAGGAAGGCAGCCGAGCACCGCCATGATCTCCTCCGTCTGTTCGTAAGGCTCCAGAGGATCGGCAAGAAGCTCTTCAGGAGCTTCTTCCCTGCTTCGGCAAAGGGCCTGCCAAAGATTTCGACGTTTCTTTCGCCGGCCTATTTCTGTCAAGGCCTGGTTGTACGCTATGTGAAAAATCCAGGTGGAGACCTTTGTCTTTGCCTGAAACCGGGGAGCCGCACGGTAGATTCGAAGCAATACTTCCTGGGTTATGTCTTCCGCCATGGAACGATCCCCTATGGTTCTGGCGATGAAGTTCAGCAGAGGGCACTGATATCTCTTAACCAGCGATTCGAATGCCTCGTGGTCGCCACGGCCTATCGCATCGATCAGTGCAGAATCAGGGTCAACCATGGGAATTGCTTCTCGTTTGCCCGTGACGACAAGACACTCAAATGCTGAAATCAATGTAGACGGATGCTCCAAGCACCTTGGTAAGGCGACCGCCTCCCCGTCAAATCTTTATCCACCCTCTTCGCAGCGAGTTGTCCAAAATGACACCTACAAGGAACGCCACGCCCATGTTCCACATGGCAAATGCGGCGACAATGAGCATTACATAGAAATCGACTTTCTTGTCGCCGATGTCTTTTACCACGATAGCCAGCTCCGAACCTGCGAAGAACAGGATCACACCCAGGATTGCATTGGGGAATATTTTAAAGATAATGGCAACCGAATCACTGAAAAACAGGGCAATGAAAACGAGAATTCCCCCGAGGATAACCAGAGCTCCGCCCGTTCTCGCCCCGAAGCGAACATGCCCGGCCATCCCTCCAGCTCCATGACACATGGGAATGCCGCCGAAAAGGGGCGAAACCAGGTTCATGATACCTTGTGAAATGGCGATTTTCTTCTCCGTTACCTGCCTGTCGGGAAACAGCTCATTGTTCTCGGCAACGATCGCGATCACGGCATTGCCCAAGGTTAATGGTATCTGCGGCAAAGTGAAAAGCAAGGTGCCGACGATGATATCATTCCACGTAATCATGGGAAGACTGAAAACCGGCAGCTTAAAACCGATATGGATCTTGGCCAATTCGGAGATCAGTTGAGGATTCATGATCACCGCGGACACGACCCCGATGACTAAGAGCATAAACATGGCAGGAATTTTAGGGTTCGTCAGAAGGAGGTAAGTGACCACGAGGGCGATCCCTGCCAGGACTGGCGTTGTCTTCATGCGGTTGACGCCATCGACCATAAAAGAGAGACCCAGGCCGAGCATGATGCCGCGCACAACCGGTTTGGTTGCAAGTTTGGCTATCGGTCTGATAGCCCCGGTGGCGCCGGCAAAAAACCAGAAAATTCCCGTGGTGATCCCCGATCCGAACAGGGCTGCCGGGCTAATGCCTCCGGCAATAGCTGCTGCTCCAATGGCTTTCATGGGTTGGACCGGAAGAGGGGTCCGGTAATAGAAACCGGCCGCCAACAAACAAATGCCGAACATGAAGAGAAGCCCGAGGGGTTCTATCTTCACTATCGTGATATAGGCCACCACAAAAGGGATCAAGGTGCCGATGTCGCCGAACGCGCCTGCCCACTCCATCTTGTTGTAAGCGTTCTTTGTCTTCTGCAACCTTACACTTTTGGTGTGTGTAAGTTCTTCGGTTTCAAGCGCAAGTTCCTTTGCCTGATCATCCGGAGACATTGATCTTACCTCCCTTGTTGCATGTAATTCGCTTCAGAATATGTGTTGCCCGCCTTTGGCAAATTCCGGCAGGTGAAAGCCAAGGAATTCGCTCCATTATTTTGCCCTTTACCTGTTAAACCACCGAAAGAGGAAAAACTTGCGGTCCGAATTGAAAAAAGTGCGGGAAGAAGCGTACCTGGGCAAACAGTATAGACCAACCTCTTGGGGCTAACAAGCAACGAAGTATAAACAAGATACTTCAAGTGCTTCTTGTCAAGGTTCTCTCTTCGCAGATTGCACCGTATTGGAAAAATCCGCCGCTTGCCAGCCGCCTCCAAGTGATTTGATCAGAGCCACAATCGCCACCACTTGCTGGCCTCGCAGGCGCACGCTCGCCCGCTCGGTTCCCAACGCTATATTCTCCGCCGTGGCCACGTCGAGATAGGTAACGAGGCCGGCGCTGTAACGGTTGTTGGCGATTGCAAGTTGTCTAAGCGCAGCCTGCATGGCCGCCAGTTCCTGTTCGTATTCACCGGCCAGGAGGTGCTCTGCCGCCAGGTTATTCTCCACATCGGCAAACGCAGCCAGCACCGTTCCTCGATATTTGGCCACGGTTTCCTCGTACGCTGCTTTTACCTGGCGAAGGTTCGCGGTCAGTCGGCCGCCCTCGAACAGCGGTTGTGTCAGGGATGGCCCGACGGCCCAGAGACGGCTGGGCCAAATAAACATGTTCCCCATATCTCCGCTTTGGAAACCGGCCAGACCGCTGAACCGGATGGTTGGGAAAAATACCGCCTTGGCCACGCCAATGTTGGCATTGGCGCCAGCCATGCGCCGTTCTGCCGCGGCGATGTCAGGCCGACGTTCGAGCAACTCGGAGGGCAGGTCGGCGGGAATAACAAACACTGCCAGGTCGAGGGGCCGCTCCGCTACGCGGAACAGGGACGCATTGTTGCCGGTCAGCACGGCCAGAGCTTGTTGGAACTTGGCCCGCTGCAAGACGGTATCCGGCAACTGTGCTTCGGTGGTTTTCAGGACGGTCTCAGATTGTGCCACATCAAGGTCGGAGACCATGCCGCCGGCGCGTCGATTGCGGGTGAGCTCAAGCGACTTGCGGTAAATCTCGATGCTCGACAGGAGCAGCGCCTTGTCCGCATCCAGAGTGCGCAAGGCAAAATAATCGGCCGCCACTTCTGCCTGAATGGCCAGCCTTACCGACTCGACATCATCGGCGCTGGCCTGGGCTTGAGCGGTCGCGGATTCGATGGTGCGTCGTATGCGCCCCCAGAGATCGAGCTCATAGCTGAGGTCGAACGGCAGGGTGTAAGTGTCATAAGTCTGACCGGGGTGGCCGCCGGCCGGCCGGTTGAGGGAGTCGTGCTGCCACATGGGCTGGAAAGAGATCCCCAGACGAGGAAAAAGCCCGGATTGCGCAACGTCGACCACGGCTCGCGCCTGTTCAAAGCGGGCCGCCGCAGCCTTGAGATCCTGATTGGCGGTAGCGGCTTCGGCTTCCAGGCGATTGAGTTCGCCATCCTCGAACATTTCCCACCAATTGCCCTTGGGAAGATGCGCCTGGGGCACGGCGATTTTCCACTCATCGGAAACCCCGGTGTAAGCTGCGGGGATGGTCGTCGCTTCGGGGCGTTGATAGTCTGGACCGACAGCACAACCGGAAAGCACCATCAGTGCCAGGAGAACGGCCATTTGTTGGAACTTGATGGTATAGGAATTTGTTTTTCTTCTCCACGAAGAGACACGAAGGTACACGAAGTATTGGTGGTTATCTCTTCTTGGTGTTTCTTCGTGTTCATTCGTGGATAAAAAGAGACCTCGCGTGACTTCGTGGATTAACTTGACCGAAAAGCGAGCACGGTATTGGGTCATCTTTATTGGCCTTTTTCAGTTTTGGTTGATTCGGCAATGGAGACCGTGGCGCCAGTCGCGAGCGATTCGGACGGGTTCAAAATAACACGGTCCTTAGGCCCCACACCTACCAGTATTTCGATCGTCTGCCCAAAATCGCGCCCGAGCTTCACGGTGCGCAGTTCGACCTTGCCATCTTCCTGCACAATCCCAATCTGCGGACCTTCTGCCCGGAACAGCACAGTGTTCGCAGGAAGGGTCAGCACGGCCTCCATTTTCGCCTCAGTGAAGCGCATCTGAGCATAGCCGCCCGCAAGGACTTCATCCTTCGCATTGTCCACCTCGATCTCTACCAGAAGCGTCCGCGAATCCGACGCTATCACTCCCGCGGTGCGGATCACTTTGGCTGTGAAGGCGTGACCGGGCAGTTCGGGAAGGGTCATCTCGGCGGACTGGCCGGGGCCAATACTACGTGCCATTGCCTGGGGGACCTGCACGTACACCCGCAGCTTCTGCGTCTGCGCCAGGTGGAAGAGCTCCTTGCCTCCGGCTGCTACGATGAGATCGCCGGAATCGATATTGCGAGCGGTGATGGTGCCGCTGAATGGCGCCGTCACGCGGGAGAAGGACTGGAGTCTTTCCAACCGGCGCACCTCCGCGCGGGCCGAATCAGCAATGGCGGTCTTGAGCTTGAAGTCGGCTTGTTTCTCTGCGGCTTCCTGCTCGCTCACGCTGGCCGTCTTCAATAAACCCGCCCAGCGGGTGGCGGTAATTTGGGCAAGCCCGAGGGCCGCCTCAGCCTGAGCCTGTTGGGCTCGCGCGCGTTCGAGCTCCTGGTTGAGCTCCGGCGTGTCGATCTCTGCCAGAAGCTGCCCCGCCTCGACATGAGCGCCGATGTCAACAAGCCTCCGCTTTAGGTAGCCGTTAGCCCGCGCATAAATTGGTGTTTCGACCCAGGCTTTGATTTCAGCAGGCAACGGCAGGCCCGATGAGGATTCGCCTGGCTTTGGCGTTACCACTGTCACGGTGGGAATGGAGAGCTCCAGCGTCTCGGCCCCCAATTCAGTTTGGTGGCGAGAACGCGTTATGCGGCCAGTGACCACACCGAGTACAATCAACGCCACGACCACGACCGCCGCGAGTGAGAACTTGAC
>JADGQM010000253.1 GCA_017881795.1 Syntrophobacteraceae bacterium | reverse complement strand
CTGGTAAATGCCTTTGAACACGAAAACCGACACCAGGGGGATGCCTCCGTAGTAAACCCAGACCGGGATCCCCAGGGCGCCCGAGGTGGCGTGAAAGATCACGATTTCGTCATAGATAGTCCGAAGCAGATAGAGGTTGACCAAAAGAAAGAGCAGGGCACCCAGCAACGCGCTGAAAAGGATCACGCCTCTTCTGAATCTGCGCGGAAAGAGATCGAACAGGGTAACCATTCCCAAGTGGGCGCCCCGCTTGAACGCAATTCCCGAGCCGACGACGGTCATCCATACAAAGAGATTGATCGTTATTTCCTCCGTTGCAGCAAATGAGAAATGAAGGAAATAGCGACTTAAAACGTTAATGAACGTGATGCAGGACATGAGGAGCAGTAGGATGGCAACAATATAGTGCTCAATTTTAAACGATCTTAAAGGGCGTGTTGAACCACTCACGGTCTCGAATCTCCCTCACAGAAGCAGAGAACCCCTGTGAACGTCCAGAATCACAAGGGTTCCTTCGGGCTAAACGTTATCGGGCCATGTCGGCTACGGCTTTGTCGTAGATGTCTTTCCCTACCTGCGGGACCCACTTCTCCCGAACTGGTTTGGCCGATTCCGCGAAGGCTTTGAGTTGCGGCTCAGAAAGGATGGTTACGGTCATTCCCTTTTCCTGGAAGAATTTGATCGGATCAGGGACTTCCATGGTGTATTTGAACTCATTCTTCAAGATGTTGAGCGATTTATCCCCATCCAGGCCGGCGCGGGCGATCGCCTTTTCATATCTTGCGGCTTCGTTGGCAGCTTCCTGGATAGCTTTCTTGATGTCGTCCGGAAAGGCGTCCCACTGTTCTTTGTTCCAGTAAATGATCAGAGGATCGGCCAGATAATTCCAGAAGGTAACGTACTTGTGGTACTGGTAGATCTGAACGGGGATCAGCACGCCCACGGGGTTCTCCTGGCCATCCACCACGCCCTGCTGGAATGCGGTCACCGCATCGCCCCAGTTCATATTGACCGGATCTGCTCCGAACTGTCTGAAGGTGTCAATGAAGATCGGGCTGCCCACGACCCGCACCCGCATGTCTTTCAGATCTTCGGGTTTCTCGATGGGCCGCTTGCTGTTGGTGATTTGCCGGAATCCGTTTTCCCCCCAAGCCAGAGGCTTGAGACCGATTTTCTCCATCTCGACGAAGATGGCTTTACCGGTCTCACCGTTTTCTATCTTGTCCAGATTCTCGAAGTTATTGATGAAGAAGGGGAACGAGAAAATATTCATGGCGGGGATGACCGTGGATGAATTGATCGTGGACTCGACGGCGCAGTCGATAATGCCTTTGGCCACCATCTGCGGCGACTGCAGCTGTGCACCCTTCAGTAAGGTGCTGTTGTAATAAGGCTTGACATTGATTTTCCCATTGGTCTTTTCTTTCACCAGTTCCGCAAATTTGGTAGCCCCCATTCCCCAGTAAAAGGATGGGGCGACGTTGAGCGTGAGCTTGTATTCCTCTTTGAACTTCGTCTCTTCAGCGGAAAATGAAGTGGATACGCCAAAGGCCAGGACCACCGCGACTCCCACCAAAAGACTCAAAATTCGGATACTCAACGCTTTCATGATAGCTCTCCTCTCGCTCTGGTTATGTCAGGATCCCCCTGTCCAACAATCCTAAATCCTGAAACTCCCATAAGATTCGGCCAGAAATTATCAGGACACTTACCACATCAAGAGACTCTTTTACACTGAGAAAGTACTATGGGCGTGCGCTACGATATCCAATTACCTTTTGAATGGATGTCCGGTTAGCCAATGAGCTTTAAGGTCGAAATAATTCCAGATTGCGCGGGCGGGCTTTGTCAGATTGCTGAGGGATTGCTTTGCTTGTTATAGTTACAATTTCCTTATTTGAGATCCAGCGCCGCTCGCAAACCTTCTTCGATTGCATCGAGGAGATCCGGGGAAAGGGTCCCTATGCGTTCCGTGAGCTTGGATCGATCGAGAGCCGTGACCTGATGGCACAAGGCGATGCTCTCTTTCTTGAGCTGTCCTGTCCCTTCTGGAAGATGGATGGCTGTGGGGCCACGCATCGCCTGCGTTGCTGACGTGGAAATTGGCACGACAATAATCGAATGCCAGCCTGGAACTTGATTGAAGCCATCGTGGGATACGATAAGAACCGGTCTCCTTCCCCTTTGTTCCGAGCCCGAACGGGGATTGAGGTCGGCCCAGTAGAGCTCTCCGCGCTTCATTGCGGGTCCTCGTCCTCCGAGAGTAAGTGCTTGACCGAAGCAACCTCAAGCTCTTCGTCCAGGTCAGAGACAGTGCCCGCATGCTGTGCAGCATACGAAGCGATGGCGTCGTGAAGAATGCTCTTCCGCCTTTGTTCGAGCAAGAGCTCAATGGCCCTCCTGGCCACCTCCGTTGCGGGCTGCTTTGAACGGCCGGCCTCTTCCTTGAGTCTGTTGTAGAGATCCTCAGACAGTGGGATATGGAAATTTCGAAGTGGTGATCGTTTCATGGCACATCTCCTGCCAGGATGTTATGGCATTACGTTCGCATTCTACAGCCATAAGAGGATTATTTCAACTTCTCTCGGCTGTTTTGTCGCAGCGTTATCTCCGCGCCCTCTCCTTGTACGGATGGCTCGGTCATCCATGTCAGCCTGCCATGTGCATCGAACTTAGATCTCTTTAGCATACCTTTCCCTTGAAATAACAGGGCCAAAGGAGCATAATCACCAAATGATGGAATCGATGGCCTTACCAATGACCTCAGAGTGGGAAAAGCTGCTGGCATCCCTGTGCCATCTGCAGCAGATTGTGCCGGAGGCTGTATTGGTGGGCGGCACTGCTGCGGCTCTCTATGTCGGGCATCGCGTCTCCTTCGATCATGACCATGTGTTGCCTGATCTTAGAGAAAGGTTTGACGATATTCTGGAAGATTTGGAAGCGGTAGCCGGGTGGAAAACGGCGCGTATTAACCGGCCTGTCCAAATCCTTGGAAGCCTTGACGGCGTGGAAACCGGGGTGCGGCAGTTGCGCCGGGTCAAGCCGCTGGAAACGCAAACGGTATCGGTTGGTGGTTACGAAATTCGTGTTCCGACCCTGCAGGAGACTCTACGGATCAAGGCTTACCTTGCTCTCGAACGCAATACGGCCCGTGACTATCTGGATATCGCTGCGCTGGTTGACAGGATGGGCTTCAATGCTGCTTCTGATGCGCTTGCCTCTATGGATGAGCTGTATCCGCAGAAGGACGATAATCCATGGGCTGTCCGCACGCAATTGATAAAGCAATTCGCCGAACCCCGCCCCTATGATCTCGATAATATAGATTTGACTGAATATAAAGGGGCGCAGCCGCCCTT
Source organism: Syntrophobacteraceae bacterium (assembly GCA_017881795.1). Taxonomy (GTDB): domain Bacteria; phylum Desulfobacterota; class Syntrophobacteria; order Syntrophobacterales; family Syntrophobacteraceae; genus JADGQM01. The sequence goes on along the minus strand of JADGQM010000253.1, from coordinate 2,903 downwards.
TGACGAATGGTCGCATATCACTGAAATCTGCTGTGAGCTTTCGGAAACTCTTGTGAACAACTACGCGGCAATGCTGGCGCTGGATGCAAGCCCGATAGCGAAAGGCGCAGCCCAAAGTCTCAAGATGTGGCAGGAGGCGCAAAAGAAGGGAGAGAGCTCACCTACCCCACAGATGCGGAAACTGAAACAATGAAACACCGTCACCTGAATCATGAAGAACTTACGCTCGCGGCGCTTGACGATATTCTGGAGCGCGGCGATCTGCGGGATTGGGCTCCACTTGTCCTGGAGATTCAGCGGGAGCCTTTCGGGGAAGTCGCGCAGAAGGTTTTGCAGATTTGCGACAACCATGAAATCTATGGTTCGACGAGACTTTTCCGGCGCTTGGTAGAGTCTAACCGGATGAAGATGTCGGGACGGCACCGCAGCCCGACTCCGTAGACCGAAGGCAGGAACAATTTAAAAGAACAGTGGAATTCGCTCAGCACCAACGTGTCGTCGTTCCAGCCATCAACTAACGGTCAACCACCACCGGCTCGGTGCTCCGAAAAGCGGCAGAATCCCGACCCCGCACTATCCCTGGGTCAAGAGCTGTTGTTCGCGCAGGCGCTTGATCCGGTCCCGAAGGACTGCGGCCTTTTCGAATTCAAGTTGGGCGGCAGCCTCTTTCATCGCTTTTTCAAAGGCTCGAATCTGTTCATCGGGTTTCATGCCGGAAGTCTTGACGCCGAGCAGTTCCTGGGGTTCCATGACCAGATCGAGCGGCGGAAGCTCTTCGCGTTCCTTATATGCGGCGAGTATATCGGTAATTTCCTTATAGACGGTCTGTGGGGTGATGTGATGTTCAACATTGTGGGCCAGCTGAATCTGCCGACGGCGTTCGGTCTCGTCCATCGCTCGACGCATGGATTCGGTGATGCGATTGGCATAGAGAATCACCAGCCCGTCAATATTCCTGGAGGCCCTTCCGGCGGTCTGGATGAGGGAGCGATCGGAGCGCAGGAAACCTTCATTGTCGGCATCGAGAACGGCCACCAGCGACACTTCTGGAATATCCAGCCCCTCCCGAAGCAAATTGATGCCAACCAGCACGTCGTATTCACCAAGCCTGAGGTCCCTCACCAGCTCGATCCGTTCCAGGGTTTCGACGTCGGAATGCAGATAGCGGACGCGGATGTTCAGCTCGTTCAGGTACTCGGTGAGGTCTTCGGCCATGCGTTTGGTCAGGGTGGTGACCAGCACGCGGTTGCCGGCATTGACGTGTTTGCGGATCTCACCGATGAGGTCATCAACCTGGAAATCCGCCGGACGCACTTCGATTTTGGGGTCTACCAACCCGGTGGGGCGAATGATCTGTTGCACCAGGTGGTTGGCGGACCGTGTCAGTTCGTAGGGGCCGGGCGTGGCAGAAACATAGATGACCTGGTTGACCTTGCGTTCGAATTCTTCGAAGGATAACGGACGGTTGTCCAAAGCTGAGGACAGCCTGAAGCCGTATCGCACCAGGGTTTCCTTGCGCGCGCGATCGCCCCGGTACATCCCTCGCAACTGAGGAACCGTAATGTGGCTCTCATCGATGAAAAGCAGCCAGTCATCCGGGAAATAATCGATCAGGGTTGCCGGCGGCGCGCCCGGTTTTCGTCCATCGAGGTGCCTCGAGTAGTTCTCGATGCCCGTGCAGTAACCCATCTCCAGCAGCATCTCGAGATCCAGACGGGTGCGCTCGTCCAACCGCTGGGCCTCGACCAGCTTCCGTTCGCGATAAAACGCTTCGAGCGCTCCTGAGAGCTCGATCTGGATAGCCTTGATGGCGCGGTCGAGGTTCCCCCGCGTGGTGACATAGTGGGTGCCGGGATAGATGGCAATGCTCTCCAGCGCACGTAGACCTCGCCCGGTGAGCGGATCGATCTCTTTAATGCTGTCGATTTCGTCGCCGAAGAACTCCACTCTGATGGCCCGGTCTTCCTCGTGGCTTGGGAATATCTCCAAAACATCTCCGCGCACCCTGAAAGTCCCCCGGTGGAAGTCGTCGTCATTGCGCTGGTATTGAATTTCGACCAGCTTACGGAGCACCTCTTCACGGGGAATCTCGAGGTTCACCCTCAGTTGCAGGAGCATCTCCCGGTACGTTTCGGGAGAGCCCAGGCCATAGATGCACGAGACGCTGGCGACGACGATGACATCGCGGCGCTCGAGCACGGAACGGGTGGCGGAATGACGCATCTTGTCAATGGTTTCGTTGATCGAGGCGTCCTTGGCGATATAGGTGTCGGTCTTAGGGACGTAGGCTTCAGGCTGGTAATAATCGTAGTAAGAGACGAAGTATTCGACGGCGTTTTCCGGGAAGTGACTCCTGAACTCCCCGTAAAGTTGAGCCGCAAGGGTCTTGTTCGGCGCGATGACCAGGGTGGGCTTCTGGACTTGGGCGATGACTTGGGCCATGGTGAAAGTTTTTCCGGAGCCCGTGACGCCAAGGAGGGTCTGTTCTCTAATGCCTTCCTGAAGGCCGGCGGCCAACTCTTCAATGGCCCGAGGCTGGTCGCCTGTGGGCTGCATGGTGCTGCGTAAGGTAAAGCGCACCATGAGACTATAACCGGTTTCGGTCTGTAGGGGCGACCGGCCGGTCGCCCCTACAGAATCTTTGTAACACTTCGCTCACCTCTTCAATCTGAATTGGCTTGGCAATGGCGCCTCGGAATCCGTATTCGGCAAAATTGACCATGGCAGGGTCGTCAACATATCCACTTGTGGCAATGGCTTTCACGGCGGGATCTATTTGGTGCAAGGCCCGGAAGGTTTCTTTTCCACCCATCCCGCCACGCACGATCAAATCCAGAACAACCAAATCGAAGGGGAATTTTTCCTCTCTTGCCTGCAGGAAGAGCTCGATTGCCTCAGCGCCG